>JAYENE010000196.1:0-3714 GCA_034721935.1 Thermodesulfobacteriota bacterium | reverse complement strand
GTGGTTATTATGTCAATACAGTTGGGTTAGATGAAGCCAAGACACGGCAATATATAAAAAATCAACAGGATCACGATTCCATTGGGGATCGATATGATACAGATTTGGTGAAAGACCCCTTCAGGGGTGCAAGTAGTTTATTAAGCGATAATAACAGAAACGAAGATTAATCAATAAAAAATGGATTTGGTCACAGAGCAGTTACCTTAACAAAATAATGCCCCTTAAGGGGTTATCAGTATTCAATGCCCTTATAGGGCTTTAAACAAGCCACCGGCTGGGCCGGTGGTCATGACTTCATTGCGTTTGAGACGGAAGTCCCTTATCTCATCCTCACTTAGCGTGGTAAATGACGGAAATAACTGTCGCGCTTTATTGATAAGTTTTCTGAAATCGAGGCGGTCATTTGGGCTTGCGTTGATTGCGGCTTTAATCGCACTTTCGATGGCTGACCCGCAAGTGACTAAAGCGTGTGGATACCTACCAATGGCAACTAAAAGGAAAGATGTTTCCAGATGCTGCAACGAACTTGCTAAAGGAGGTCGAGTTATCAGACCCGTTGGTTCATACCGAAAAAAGAGTAATCTTGATTCATCATTGTGCGTATCTATCATAAAATCAAGCTCTCCTGATGTTAGTGGGACTGATTCGCGTCTTAGGAACGGGGACGAATTAACTTCCACAAGTAGGCGCATAGATTTGGGTCAAATTTGTTCGATCTCAGATCGCAAAAGTTGATGGAATAGCAGGCTATTTCAAGATTTTTGTGATTTGAGGTCGGGCAAAGGTGGCCTGAAGCTGTGATGCATAGTTGGGGAAGTTATTTCGTCCCCGTTCCTTAGCATTTTCGGACATAAGTTTCTCTCCGATCCGTTGGAATGTCTAACCAGTTGGTATAGTTTCTGCTAATATCAAACTTGAAACCACTTGACGAGTAAATATTGATTTTTTATAATTTATGTGTTTTTTTAAAATAACCTTATCTGTCCTGATGTATCGACTTTCTGTTTCTTTTTGGTTTTTCCTTTTGTGTGCAGGCCGGCTTTGACTTCCTGCTCATGGATTTTGTGGTTTAGTTTTAACAGGCGTTTTAGGACTTCTTTTCTGGAATCAGGTGAGATTGGCCGCAGGGAATATATAACCCCCAAACCAAAGGACACTGCCTACCATTCATTTAATAGAATTTTTCTTTTTTCATCAGCATTGAGGACATTCGAACATGAATCCCAGTCTATTTCGGTTATCTGGTTGTATCTTTCATCAAAGGGGTGTTTCGGTTTAACCGAGTCTATCAACTTCTTTGCATTTTCTATTTCGCCATTGGCGACATCTATCCAGACATCCTCTAATACGTCTGGAATTTGTCCAAAGAGATCATAAATATCCTCTAAACGATCTGATAGTAATTCGTGAACGCGATCTTCAACAGAGCCGCGATATCTCATGTTATAAACATACACTTCATCTCGTATCTGGCCTATTCGTTGAATACGCCCTTTTCTCTGCTCAAGACGAGTTGGATTCCAGGGCAAGTCAAGATTAATAAGAGTCCCTAACCTCTGGAGGTTCAATCCCTCGCTGGCTGCATCTGTTCCAAGCATGAGGCGCAACTGCCCTTGTCGAACTTTTTCTTTCAGATCATCCCTTGACACTTTTTTATACTCACCGGACAGGATAATACCGGAATTATTGCCTCCTGCGTAAATACCAATCGGTTCATCAGTAAAGTCACTGGAAAGCTGGTTTGCGAGCCACCAGATAGAGTCAAAGTATTGTGAGAACACAATGCATCCGAATTCAAGCCAGTTCTTGTCAACTATATATTCTACAACCTTCTGATATTTAGGATCGCGTTCCTGATTGCTCTCAAGCGCTTTAAGACAACGTTCCAGAAGAGACCGTTCATCTCCGCTCAGGTCTTTCATATTACTTTTTTCGGTTTTGATAAGCTGGTAATCATCATCTTCCTCAAAGAGCGATGCGTCAATAATATTGGATTCGTTGCCCCACTCATTCAGCATTTTTTCAGTGGTCTGTCGGCCAGCATAAATAGTACTGCCGATTCTCCTTAATAAAAGTGTTTTCAGGAAACCAGCGCCTTTTACTCTTTGCCCGAGAAGCGAACAAAATTCTTCTGCGTCATTATAAGCATCCTGTAAATAAAGCGGCAGAGGAAGTGAATCTGTGCTGTCTTCACCGAATAACTTTACCTTGACTGGTTTGAGATAGGGTTCTCCTGTTGATGGATCAATGGTCTGCTCAAGGAAATCCCGTGTTCTTCTTACAATATGTCGAATAAACGGATTATGTTCTCGTCCAAATCCCGGAATTATACTTCTTAGACGTGTAATTTCAGTAGGTCTTAAATGATCAAGACTGTCGCCATCAGCAACAAAGTCTTTGGCCTTCAACCCTAAATTTCTTCTCAGATTCCTGAAAACAATGCCTTCGACTTCCGGAGGCATGGGGTTTCTGATCCATCGCCAGACTTCTCCGAGTTCGTCAGGTATTTCAGAATCTCCCATGACAACGGGTATTGCTTTATGCGGTTTTTGCCATTCCGACCATTGAGTGCCCAATACCTGATCGTTGCCCTCTGCAAGAATTTTCAAAAGATCCCATGCTTCAATCGGATGAAGCTGAACAGGTGTTGCAGTGGCCAGAAGCATACTTTTTGTCCTCGGACTCATCTCCCATAAAAAACGCATCAGATTATTCGGATCAGCCTTTTCAAAAATGCTTTGATCGCTAATTTTCCTGCGCCTTGCCCGGTGTGCTTCATCAATGATAATGCACTCAAATGTCATAGAATTTAGATAATTAATAATTTCAGAACCCGAAGTTATAAGCCCCTGGGATATAATACCGATCTTGCGCGGACATTTTTTTATGGATTCAATTCCTCTTGAAGGATGGATAATACTTTGCTCGTCTATCCAGTCTTTTCCATTCCATACTGCAGAAGGTATTCCCAGAAGGTTTTGCAATTCATCCTGCCATTGAATCAAAAGTTGTTTTGGAGCGATTATTAGAACAGGCTTTTCGCCATGTAATGCCATCAGCATGGCGCTTAGCGCTAACTGAACAGTTTTTCCCAGCCCGACCTGATCTGCCAGGACAAATCTTGCGCCTTCATTCAGATGAGCGTCGTATGCAAGTTTTATAAAGTATTTCTGATGTGCCCAAAGCCCATATTCTCTGCGGTAAACAGGTGTTTCAATCACACCGGAAGCAGGGTCGCTTTCAGGATTATTCTTCCAGGACTCTATGGATATTTCGCTTCGATGGGCAAGACGTTTAATATCTCGGATAACAAAATCACTTAAGGAAATGGCCAGTTGGTGAAACCACAGGGCATCAAATTCATCCCGCGCCCACTTTACCGCTTCAATGGAATCATCTTCCCATACTAATTCGTAATTCAGTTTCCAGGCAGAAAGGCTTTCATTGGCGCTTCCCATAAAACACGTTTGACTTCCGTCATTATATTGAATAATGCCGGCCTTGCCATGGATCAGCCCAAAAGCCTCATCAGGAAGAACCCTGATTTCAAGTTTGCCACTTCTGATAAACTGATACAAACGGCTGAAACGATCTTTTGAAGACTCTCCGAGCTTTTCAGGGTTTCCTTCACACCATGATCTGCGCAACGCCTGCTGGGCAGCTTTGGCTGTTTTTGCATCTTCAGGGTTGATATCGGAATTGCAGACGACA
>JAYENE010000195.1:1903-3741 GCA_034721935.1 Thermodesulfobacteriota bacterium | reverse complement strand
GGGGGGACTCGAGCGGGACGCCCATGATTTCATGCGTTTCTCTTTTTTGGACCCAGGTTGAATGGTTTTCAAATTCAACAGGGCAAGCAGGATTAAGTATAATTTTGAATGGAAAGAGATTTTTGAACCGCAAAGTCGCCAGGACGCAAAGGGTTTTTTTATTTTTCCGGATCGGGGCCCCGGTTAAATGCGTTTCACTCCTCACTGCGTGAATTTAACTGGGCAAGCGACCGATCAGGAAAAGAACCATGCCCTGCGGGCAGATTACTGCTTCAGGTTGTTGACCATTCGTTTTATGCCGTCCTTCATCAGTGGCACATTCCAGTTGAGAAGGAATCCGAGTTTAAGATTGGTAAGTTTAAGATAAGTTAAGAGCTGCGCTTCGGTACAACATAAGGGACGGGGTTGAAATTGCGCGTTTCGTTTTTGTTTTTTTATGCTTTTTCTACTTCTGACTCCAATATCCGTAAGAACTCCCATAGGTCCATACGAATTGATTCTTTTACACATTTCCGGGACGTTGTTACCTTCTGACTTTATTGAAAAGCTTATCTGTCGTACTCCATTCGTGGCTAACTACTGTTTCAGGATTATCACATACCTGCTTGTCACTCCAAGTATTCTTTTTTTCTGCATTGCGGAGACGACCACGGCGCTGAAGCGTTGCGCGGACATAGGGGCCTGGATGATGTGGGTGTGGCGCCAGCCGGTTTTGTTTAAAATCCGGAGGTAGCCGTCTATCAGGATTGCTCCTTTGCCGGATTCCTCTGCCGCTGGTTTGTTCTGAAAATCACGCCAGTCCGCGTTGATGAAGGCAAGTCTTGTTGTCTTTTTTGCATTTTGTTTCAGGAGGGCAAAGAAGGCTTCAAGAAATTCAAGATATTCTTTCTTCGGCAGTCCGGATATGCTTTTTTCGTCATAGTCGGCGGCTTTTTTGTCAAAATATGGCGGATCGAAGATGATGAGGTCGGGCTTTTCTTTTGAGCTTACAGGCCAGGATAGCTCGTTAGCTAATGAGCTCTTAAGCTGGTGAGCTGTTGGTAAAATCCATGTGTGAGATTCGATTTCCGGGCGTGTCTCCAGCCGGTCTGTCATATCAAGTGCCCAGCATCTGCGGCTTAAGGCCAGACAGGTGTCTGGGGTTACGCCTCCGCCGGCCATGGGGTCAAGGATCAGGTCGCTCTGTTTTGAGAAATAGTATAGTATATGGGCGATTAGTTGCGCGGGGATGCGGCCCGGCCAGTCATCACCGAATCTTTTGTCGCAATCGTTCCATTCCCACTGGTCCCATGTTCTCAGTCCCCAGCCAAGTTCCTTGAATCTTTCAAGGTCTTCTTTATTATCGAGGGCCAGCGACCAGACCATTGGTTCTGTCCAGTTATGCTTTTCAGCTAACTGAGAGACGGTGAAGCCTCTGGCTAAATCGGCATTTACCGGATTTGGCAGTGTTGCCATTTTTGGTAAATGCCCGGATATTGTCTGCTGTGGTGCGCCCAACCTCTTTGCGATCCTGTCTTGCGGTATGCCAAGACGGTTCATGCGAAATATCTTGAGGTCGATATCCAACTGTGTCGCGGCCCCGAGGTCGGCTATGTATGACATTGGACTTGAACCTGGGGGATACAGTGGACGGGAAGAACTTGGCGAATTGTTCGTAAAGATGGTACAGAGTTGAAACATCTCAGCCCGCTACCGATCCGCAAACGTTAAAATATTATCAGCTTTTCTGATCTTAAATTGGTGAACTTATATATCCTCCAGCACATCAAACTATTTAAAATTACAACAGATAAAATATTGAAGATATAGTTGTTGATTTTCTCATTATAATTTTATAA
>JAYENE010000195.1:0-1803 GCA_034721935.1 Thermodesulfobacteriota bacterium | reverse complement strand
GGTGGTATTCATAATCTCTTTTTTTTGCCGGCGCTGATTATTTCCTTACTCGTATTCTATTTATTGTTTCTCTTTCTATCCATTATTTACTGCCGAATCGTTACGTCATTGTTAAAAAGAAATATTGGAATATTTCCGAATAGTTCTACAGTTCAGTTGCTGCGAGTGACTGCCGACGTTTTAACTTCTCATCTGGCTACTCCTCTCTATCCTTCCATGCCGTTCCTGATACCTTTTATGGGCGCTAAGGTCGGTAAGAATCTGATCTTCACCGGCAAAATATTTAATGCTGATTTATTTGAGGCGGGAAACAATGTTTTGATTGGTGAGGATGCTTTTTTATCGGGACATATCCAACACAAAAACAAATTCATTCTCGGAAAAATTATAATCGGCAACGACGTTACTATTGGTGTAAGAAGCTTTATTATGCCGGACGTAGAAATTGGTGACAGATCCATAATTGCAGCCTATGCAGTAGTCACTATGGGCACGAGAATACCACCAGACGAAATCTGGGGGGGCGTTCCAGCAAGAAAAATAGGAGAAAGCAACATGCAAGCCGCTAACAGAGGAACTTAATGATATACTATTTATTACTTTTCCTGGGCATTATAACCTTTTTTTTTGGCGTGATACCCCTTATTTTTTCTTACAGATTTAAACTATATGTTAAGGAGGCGCTAAACAAGTCGATTCCCGAGCATACTCCAATGGTCAGTCTCATACTACCATGTAAAGGTTTAGACCCTGGTTTCGAAGAAAACATAAATGCTTTATTGAACCAGGATTATCCCGATTATGAAGTAATTTTTGTAACCGCCACAGATGATGACCCTGCCTGTGTGTTCTTAAATAAACTGCTAAAGAAAAATTCATATAAGATTCCTGCTAAGTTGGTGGTTGCAGGGATAAGCCCCCTGAGAGGGCAAAAGATAAATAATATGCTTAAGGCATTGCAAAATGTCAGAACTAACACACAGGTGTTTGCATTTGTAGATTCAGATATAAGACCCAATAATAATTTTCTACGAAATCTGGTCAAGCCCCTTCAAAACGACAATATTGGAGTGACCACAGGCATCAGATGGTACTTGCCGGAACATGGGAATCTGGGCTCCATGCTCCAGTCTCTGTGGGCGGCAGGCGCATATCCCCTGCTCATTGATCAAAAACATAATTTTGCATGGGGCGGCGCTAATGCGATAAAGAGGACAACCTTTGAAAAAGCGGAGATTGGAAAATTACTGGATCGTTCCATATCCGACACCTTTGCAATTACTAATGGAATAAAGGGCATCGGCCTGCAGGTACACTTTGTTCCTCAATGTGTAGTTGTGTCTCATGAAGACTCAACATTGTCAGATACACTTGAATGGACAAACCGTCAGACCATTATCAGCAGGGTCTACAGCCCTCCTTTCTGGCGTACCGTTTTTCTCGTGTACAGCTTCAGTAACATAATGCTGTTATCAGGTGTTGCTATTATCATATTGTCTATAATAGGCAAGACCACTTTTATTCTACCAGGATTATTGATGTTGTCTATAATTCCGCTTGAAATGATAAATGCCGCTATCTCACTGCCTGTAGTGCAGCAGATGATTCCAGAGCATAGTAAACGGATTGAAAAATTGAAATGGAGCTATTTATATGCCACCCCTTTGGCTTCGATATTAATAATGATAAACTCAATAGTATCATTAACTACAAATGAGATTACCTGGCGGGGGGTAAGATACAAATTGATTTCGCCAACAGAAACAAGAGTTCTTTAGACCATGATCCTGTTAGAAATTTGAA
>JAYENE010000194.1:0-3746 GCA_034721935.1 Thermodesulfobacteriota bacterium | reverse complement strand
AGGATTTATTCAATCTGTATAATATTGAAAATGGTACAGATTTTCAATATTTGATGTTTTGAAAAACCCTTTAATTACAAGGTCTTAAAATATACTAATTATATAACTCCAGTAACTTGAGGTTCTTGCATGATTTTTTCTGTTTGAATCCTTAATCCATAAGGCTTTAAGTAAAATTAATAAAATTTCGGGCAACATTTAAGTATAATGCTCGTTAAGGAGTTGATCCAACCAAGGCACGGCTCATCAATAGGTGCGTTCTGCCTTCGTTTTTGCGATAAGTATTCACAATATGTAATGAACCACTTTTGCGCCAACTCTTCTTCAGAAACAATTCCAACTTCAAGTGCCCTGCGAAAAACCATCTCTACCCAGTCGTCATAAGATAACACCTTGAGACTTATTGAATACAATTGTTCTATTTCGAAAATACGTTTTGATATTTCATATGTACGTTCAATGTGAACATTCGTAACAAAACCAACAGTATCCACAAATTCATGGTGCTGAAGTTTCTCTACGGCTTCTTCGATTTCTTCCCTCAGATAGCCTTTTCCATATTTGGCATCCCAGGATTCGATGATTTGCCCATCCTCTAATAACTCAATATCCCCGATATTCCCATGCTTCTTATTCGCAGACCTCATTTGAGATAGGGGTTTAACTTCAGCGACTCCAAAAGCACCTGATTCTGATGCACTTTGCATTAATGAGTGCATGTTTATTTCCAATAATCGTGCTGCGTAGTCAGAATTTTCAGAGTGTTGCCTTAAAACAGAAGATATAGATTTTTTGTCGAAATTGATAGATACATATTTGTGTGCCAAATCTAATAAAACATTTGCTGTATCTACGAACTCTGAAGCAGCATTTATAAGTCTAGATAGTAGATATTTCAATGTTTCAATGGCTGAAGTATTTTTTTTCTCAACCTCTTCAACAAGAGTTAGCCATTGTTCTCTCGCACCTCTAAGATAGGCTTTATACAAAAAAGTATAGGGATAGTTTTCAGCAAGACTTCTAGTCATCATAAAGCCATCTGCATTCAGTCTCAATAAATCATATTTTCGCAGTGTTGGCGTAACATGTTTTTTATCTAATGTTCGCATTGAAATGCCTTCAACCCATGAAAATGATGCACGATTTGAGCTGCCTTTGTGCAAACGAATATTTTGGGATGGCTCAATGGACTTAACGCAAAGTTGCATTACAGACAAGCCTATAAGCGCTCTTCCAACTTCACTCGTTAATGAATCTACAAGGCCATTTGCACTTGTTAATGCGGCCTCACTTATTACCGCTACATCAACGCTTTCTTTTCCATTTGAAATATCCATAATCAGTTTATCAAGGAAGCTATTTTCAAAAGCATTTCTAACTTTTTTAATTCTTTTTTTGGCTTCTGCGGAAATAACACCTTCTGGAAACATTTCTACATTGTTTTCATCTGTGAAATATTCACTTCTATCTTCAAATACACGAAGATGTTTTTGAAATTCATCATTTTTGTATTTCATTTATAACTCCGTTAATCGTTGAAGGCTTCTTTCATTTAAACTCGGAAAAGAATATGGAATAAGTAAATATCCCTCTTCTATTTGTCTGTTTGTGTTATGATTTCTTATTTCAAAGCCTAATAGTTTTAATTTTTGAAATTGGGAAATGAGAGTTTCTGCTTCAGCGTTGTATAGTTCAGATATTTCTGAAATTGGTAATATTTTTCCAACAATATTAACTTTTGTAATATTTTTTAAAATTTTCCAGAAAGCATATGTATCTAAGGAGCTATTATTATATTCAATATTGATTAAATAATTATTAGAATATTGGTAATAACCAAAGAGTTGTATCAAGTCATCTTTATAATAATATTTTTTTACCAATGACTCCAAATATTTCCAAATAGCAGTTATAGAATGTAAATTGCTGGAAAAAGACTGCATTGTTATTAATTCAATTCCTAAATTGGTTTGAAACCCCCTTCTTGGCTTTACTGTATACTGATACTGTGGATTTTTCTTTTTTTCTTTATCCCAAAGCTGAATAGATATATTCCCATTAGAAATTTCACTTTCGAGATAATAATCCCAACTTGCTTCTTTATTTGATTTTTCAAGTACTAAATTAGCAGAAAGAGTAAAATATCCTTTGTTTGATTTGATTATTTTTTTTCTTTTTGAGTTATCAATGCCTAATTTATCAATAGCATCTTGTGCTTTTTGGGCATAAATTTTTGTTAATTTACTTTTTCTTGCTCTGAATTTGAGTTCTAATGAATCTGGCATTAATTCCAACTTAAAAGGAAGAGGAACGTCAAACACTTGCTGAGCGATGCTGAGAGCAAGTACCCGGGCTAATTGGGGAGGGACAGAATTCCCTAATTGATGAATTACTTTCTGCCGATTCCCATTGATCGCATAATTATCTGGAAATGTTTGAAGTCTTTTGAGTTCTTCAATAGTAAATGTCCGGTTTTCCCAATGAAAAGGCCCTGTGTATTGACCTCCTTGAGCTTTAATGGTCCTGACGGGTGTATTGGGGTCTGCTTTATAGAGATAATCAGAAAACTTTGAACGCCAGGCAAAATGAGGCGTTGGATGACCCATTCTGTCTGTATAGAAGCTGTAGTTCAGCCCTGGTGGGATGTCATTCAGTAAATGACCATGCCTGCCCCCCACCTTGCTACCTTGGACCTTTGAAACGACTCCTTCTATTGCCGTTCCTGCTGAGTAGTAGGGCCTATTATCTGTCGAATCTGGACCATGTGTGGGGTAAGGAAATTGGAAGCTCCCTTCTTTCAATCCTACAATTATCAGCCTCTCTCTGAATTGAGGAACTCCAAAATCGGCAGCATCAAGGATTCTCCAGTAGAGACTATATCCAGCTTCTCTAAAAGCAGCTTGTATTTGCTTCCATGGTTTTCCTTTTTGTGCGCCTACAATCCGATATACATTTTCAAATAGAAATCCTTTCGGTTTAAGCTTAGTTAGGATGCGCACATATTGCTTGAAGAGATTTCCTCTATCGTCATTTGTGCCATTCACTCCCGCAGCTCTGGCACCCGCAGCTGAAAAAGTCTGGCAGGGAGGACCGCCAATAATAAAATCAATTCCATCTAATTCAGGATTATAATCGTTAATGTCAATGCAAGCAACGCTACAGCCATGAAGCCGTTTCTCGGGCAAATTATTTAAGGTCAGTGTGGTTGCAAAATCTTTTTCAATTTCATTGCATTCGATAATTTTAAATCCGACATCATGAAAACCTATGTCTAATCCGCCGGCACCACTAAACAAGCTTAAAACCCTTATTTCTTTACAAATATTGCTTCTTCGCCATTCAATAAGAAAGTCACCAAAACTGTCTGGCCAACCAGGGAATTCCTGTAAAGACAAAGCATCCATTGCATCCACAAACCAGCTTTGCCTTGCACTATTTTCATCTGGAAATAAGGTTTGTTGTATCACCGTTGTACCCTATTATATTTTGTCATATTTCTTCTTTCCTACTTGATTCTTCAGCATAACGTCTGGCATCACTGGTAAAAAATGCCTCGGCGTTTTTTATCCATGTTCCGGGTAAAGGCACCGGTTACCCGGCGCCCTCCCCACAGATCCGTACGTGAAGCTTTCCCTCATACGGTTCCTCGGTTCTAATCCTTTTTACCAAATTAGAAACCAATCAGGCGACACCCCGATTGGCGTATAACTTCTGCTATCCAGAACATTTTGCTTAAGTTACATTGA
>JAYENE010000193.1:0-3749 GCA_034721935.1 Thermodesulfobacteriota bacterium | reverse complement strand
CAAACCTGTTGTCGGGGGGGGTTTAAAACCTGTGGTAGGGGGGGGTTACAAACCCGGAGTAGGGGCGGGTTTCAAACCCGCCCCTACTACAGGCTGTTCCGCCTTACGTTGGTAGCCTAATTAGGAGGCTGTCCGAGAACTGACCGAAGTTGTCATTTCGAGCGAAGCGAGAAATCTTATTGTATTAAAAACACTTTGGTTTTAGATTTCTCCCTTTGGTCGAAATGACATAAAAACCTATTCTCGGACAGCCTCTTAGTGCTTGTCCGAAAAGTCCGGTTTTTGGTAGGTTGGGTTGAGCGTAATCATTATGTTGGGTTTCGTACCTCAACTCAACCTACAAATATCAAGCAATTGCCAAAATATGGTTTCAGTGAGCAAAACCCAACAAATCATGTGGCAGGGGTTTTCGTTCCGGCGCTATCTAAATGAGTTACGTGGCAGTCCCTGTAATTGTCACCTCAATTTTTCTGTTACGGGGACGGTTGTCGTGGTTGATTGCCACTAACTGTTGCCAGGTTCCAAGCTTGAGACACCCATTTCTTATCGGCAGTGTAATTGAAGGGCCGAGCAATGCAGCCTGGACATGGCTGTGGCCGTTGCCGTCATGCCATGCTTTTTCATGTTCATATTCCAGATCAGGCGGAGCAATCCTGTTTATTGCCTTTTTAAGGTCTTCCACAACTCCGGGTTCAAACTCAATTGTGGTAAGCGATCCTGTTGATCCGATTACTGTGGCGCAAAGGCTTCCGTTTTCAATATTAGATTCTGTTACCAGCCTGTTAATCTGATGCGTAATATCACAGATATCTGTACCTGTTTTCAAGCTTACTTCTATAGATTTACAAAATATTGTTAAAGATTTCATGATCATCCTCCAAATTAAATTAGCGCCCTTCGGGCGAGCTTTCAGTCTGTGATTATATTGTTTTTTCGTAGGGGCGATCCTTGTGATCGCCATGATTAGGGCGAATACAAGATTCGCCCCTACGTTGTGCTGACAGCCTCCAACCCATTGATAAAATTAAGCATAAAATGGAAATTCCTATACTATGAACTTAGCGCCCTTCGGGCGAGCTTAAAAGATGAACGTCCAACATCGAACGTCCAACATCGAATTTTGAATAAGGTATTCTGCCAATTTATAAACTGACAGAGCGACACGCGGCGCAAGCGCCTGCGCTGCGCGAGCGATTTCATTATTCGATGTTCAACGTTGAATGTTCGATGTTCAAAAAAATTCAGCTATATCCTATGGTACCGAATTCATTAGGCATAAAATGGAAATTCCTATACTATCAAGTTATCATTTAAGTTTTAAATTCCAATTCCACAATCCCGGTCTTTTTTTCATCTTAATCCTGGATGGAACCGGTTCTACAAGGTGTACAAACATGAGGTAGCCCGCGTTTTTAAGCTCATCTTTTTTAGAACTTATATCAAGCTTCCAGTTGGGATAAACCCAGAAATCAGGGCCGTATTTTTTTACCCATCCATGTTCTCCTTTTGGGCTGGTAAAATCAGTGTCTGTTTTAAACTTAGGGGAAAGGATACGTGATATGCTGAGAGGCCAGTTGCCGGAAATAACAATTCCCAGGGGCAAAGGGCTGTTTTTCGGCAAATGTAAAAAATCCTGACCATCAAGCTCGGGGCTGACAATAACTCCTGAAAATCCAAGATTTAATAGAGTATTTATGGCCAGCGCATTAGCTATGTTGCAAAAAGGTCCGGCCCAGAGCTTCAACGATTTTGGATTTGTGAAAAAAGCAATCTGCCAGGGTGAGTTGAGAACAAAATCTCTGCTTCCGTTTTTTATCGCAATATCGATTTGCTGCTTTACTTTTGTTTCATCCTCCGGCCAGATAACAGGAGGAAGCCACCACCAGAGTTTGGGCTCAACCCTCTTTGGGAATTTATGTTTGCCTTTGGGAAACATCCAGGCTCCGGTTGCGCCTTTTTGGTCGCCAATACCGCAGTTCCTGTGTACATGAATTTCAAAGGATTTATCTCTTTTTTTTGAGATATATCCACCTGAAAGCCTGGCATTAAATGTAGAAGGAGCAACATCTGTTTCAGTGGTTTTGATCAGCACATCTTCAAGCACGGCCAACTTTTCCTCAAGCCATTTTTCCCGCCTGTCAATAAGGAATACCGGAACGTCTTGCCTGGGCCTTCTTGCAGAAGAAAGCTTTATATAGATGCGTCCCCTTTTGGGAATATATTTTGGTATCCTGTAAGTACAGTGCCATGAATCATCCTCATACCCAAGGCGAAGAAGGTCTCCCGGCATAAGTGACTGCCTTGGAATTATATAAGGTTTTTGTCTTGCGCCCTGTATTTTCCCTGTAAGAAGACCTGAGCCGGTTTGGCTGTCAATATTTACAGGATTCTGTGGTCGCTGCGGTAAAAAATTATAATGGGTTCCGGTTCTGCCAAGCGCATTTGCAAGGAGATCAAGAGCTTCTTTTTTCATCCCGGGGTCTTTCACGTGGTCCCTTAAAAGTTTATATGCCTTTACAGTGTGAAAAACATAATGGGGCCCTTTTTTTCGCCCTTCAATTTTCCATGTACAAATTTTCGGTATTGAAAGCAAAACTTTGGCTAGAACATCCAGGCTTAGATCCTGGCAGGAAAAGAATCTTTTAGTCTGGCCATTTTGAGTATAGAATCTGCGACAGGGCTGAACACATCTGCCCCTGAGACCGCTTTTCCCTCCTAAAAAACTGCTCCAGTAGCACCTCCCGGAAACGCCATAACAAAGGGCTCCGTGAACGAATACTTCAAGCCCAAGACCATTTGGGCAGGCTGATGCCATGGACTTAATTTCATCTATGCTGAACTCCCTGGGAATAACCACTTTATCAACTCCCGGATTTTTTTTTATAAGTTTCAAAGCGTCTTGAAAGCTTACATTGGCCAGCGTCGATAAATGAAGCTCCCCTGCAAAGCCTGTTTGTCTCGCTAACTGCACAAAGGCTAAATCCTGAATAATGAGAGCATCCGGTTTAACATAACGGTTCAGCTTATCCAGGAGCTTCCCGGCAATGTTTAAGTCACCGGGTTTTAAAAGGGAGTTTAAGGCCACGAAGACCTTTACGTTTCTGTCATGGGCAAGTTGTATAAGAGGGATCAGGTCGTTGATGCTAAAATTTTTTGCCTCCATTCGCGCTGAAAAGCTTTTCAGCCCGCAATAGACAGCATCCGCACCTGCTGCGAGAGCAGCCAGAAAAGAGGCTTTGTTTCCTGCCGGAGCCAGAATAGAAGGAGAAGGTGTTGCTTTGGTTTGTTTGGTCATTCTATGAGGGTCGCAAGAAATCTTTTAACAATTTTTGTTGGATTTTTCTTATTGCCTGCATCATAGCTTTGATAAAAATCGGGTCAAAAGGGATCTTTTCTATTAAAATTAATTCTGACGTAGTGTCGTGTCAATCAAGAAATGTCATTTCGACCGCAGGGAGAAATCTAAGATTTCTCAGTCGTGAAAACTCCTTCGAAATGACAGTGTATCGTTGACATGACAGTAGTGTATTGTCAACATTTTTCAGGGACATTCAGGCTGGATTGCCAGGGCATCCAGCGCCTCCTTATTTCAGAAATTTGCAAACTCATAAAATATAAAAAGGGGATATCTTCTATCCAACTGGCCCATATTTTGGAATTTGCTCTAAACGTAGCCGGAAAATATTGGCGGACATGAATAACACCACCGTTCCTTCTGGAATACGTCACTTCAGCTATTGTTTAGCGCC
>JAYENE010000192.1:0-3755 GCA_034721935.1 Thermodesulfobacteriota bacterium | reverse complement strand
GGAATTGAGGAATTGAGGATAGAGGATAGAGGATAGAGGATAGAGGATAGAGGATAGAGGATAGAGGATAGAGGATAGAGGATAGAGGATAGAGGAATTCTGTCAATTTTATATGAAAAACAGAGCGAAGCGACACCTTGAACCCTGAACCTTGAACCCTGAACCTTAAACCCTGAACCTTGAGCAATTATGTATCTTAAAAAATATCACATGCACTTTGTTGGAATAGGCGGCATAGGGATGAGCGGTATTGCCGAATTACTTCTCAATCTTGGATACAAGGTTTCAGGGTCTGATGTAAAATTGTCATCCATTACCGAGCGCCTGGAAAGGCTGGGATGCACTGTATTTAAAGAACATTCAAAGGACCAGATCAGAGGGGCCGATGTTGTGGTAACATCGTCGGCAATCGGGCCCGGAAATCCGGAAGTTGTTGCGGCCGGAGAAATGTCGATTCCTGTGATACCAAGGGCAGAGATGCTTGCTGAGCTTATGCGTTTAAAATACAGCATTGCAGTTGCAGGAACGCACGGCAAGACATCGACCACCTCAATAATTGCAAGTGTTCTCGATAAGGGGGGGTTGGACCCAACAGTTGTTATCGGAGGAAAACTGAAAAGCATCGGCGCAAATGTGCTTCTGGGCCAGGGAGACTTTATTGTGGCTGAGGCAGATGAAAGCGATGGTTCATTTCTAAAAATGTCTCCCGCAATAGCGGTAGTGACAAATATAGACAGGGAACACCTTGATTTCTACAAGGACCTGAATGCCATAAAGGAAGTTTTTTTAAGATTTATAGATCGAGTCCCTTTTTACGGCCTTGTTGTCCTTTGTCTCGATAATGAGCCGATACAGGACTTAATCCCAAAAATAAAGAAGAGATTTGCCACATACGGGATGAGCGCGCAGGCCGATTTTCAGGCCAGGGATGTATCGTTTGAAGGTCTTAAAAGCAGATTTAGTATTTATTATCATGGTTCGATGCTTGGTAAAATAGTTTTGAATCTACCTGGGTTGCATAACATTTACAATTCCATGGCAAGCATTGCAGTGGGAATTGAACTGAATATTCCGTTTAAAAAAATTAAAGATGCTCTTGAAACTGTTGAAGGGGTTCACCGCAGGCTTGAGGTCAGGGAGGAGATAAAAGGAATTACAGTCGTGGATGACTATGGCCATCACCCAACGGAAATCAAAGCAACACTGCAGGCCGCTAAGACGTGCTGGCCTGACAGGCGCAAGGTGGTGATATTTCAACCGCACCGCTATACAAGGACCAAAGCTCTTTTTGATGATTTTACGCGCGCTTTTTACCAGGCTGACAAACTTATACTTCTTCCCATATATCCGGCTGGAGAAGAAAAGATAAAAGGGGTTGACAGCCTGTTATTGTGCGAGGGAATCAAGGCGCATGGCCACAGAGATGCCGTATATGCAGACAGCTTTTCTGAATCTGTTTTTTATTTGAAAGAAACATTAAGGCAAGGGGATATTCTGCTTACTCTCGGCGCAGGGGATGTATGGAAAGTAGGAAAAGAGATACTGGAAAAGCTGAGAGCAACCAGAATAGAGAATAGAGAATAGAGAATAGAGGAAAGAGGAAAGAGGAAAGAGAAAAGAATAGGGAACGGGGAATAGGGAACGGTGAATGGAGAATGGAAAATGATGGTATGGCCGCCCTACGTGGCGGCTAATTAAGGAGAACCAGCAACGAGAAATGCTTAATAGCGACTCAAAAAAATGGCTTGCAAAACTTTTTGGCAAAAATGTCAAATTCAACGAACCTATGTCCAGGCACACCTCTTTACGGGTTGGCGGGCCTGCCTGGGCTTTTGTAACCCCTGAAAGTTTTGAAAAACTTTCGGAGCTTATCAGGTGGTCTAAGAAAAAGAGAAATTATTGCATGGTGATCGGTGGCGGCACAAATCTTCTTGTAAAGGACGGCGGCATAAAAGGGATTGTGGTTATTCTTAAAAAGTGTCTCGACGGTATTGCCCGAACAGGCGACGGAAAAGACTTTGTAATTGTTACAGCCATGGCCGGCACAAGACTTCAGACCCTTTGTTCTTTTGCCATAGATAACGGTCTTGAAGGAATGAATTTTGCTCTTGGCATTCCTGGAACCGTTGGAGGCGCCATTATAATGAATGCCGGCTCTGCTTATGGATCAATGGCCGGTGTTATTGATTCTATAAAGGTTTTACTGCCTACAGGGAAAACCAGAGTTATTTTAAGGCAAAATTTGCAGTTTGATTACAGAAAACTCTCATGGGACAGGAAGATAACAGATATTGATAACCAGCAACCGATTATATTAAGCGGCTGTTTTTCTCTGCGCACTTCGGACCCGCAAAGGCTGAAAAACCAGGCTGTAGAAATCTTGAAGGCACGCAAAAAAAGACAGCCTTCGGGCTTTCCAAGCGCGGGATGTTTTTTTAAAAACCCTGAATCCGGCAAAACAGCAGGGGAACTTATTGATCTGGCAGGGCTTAAAGGGAAATCGATCAAGGGTGCAAAAATATCATCAAAACACGCAAACTTTATCCTGAATAAAGGTAATGCATCGGCAGCAGATATGTTAGCGCTGATGGAATTTGTTCAGGAGAAGGTGTTGAAAATTTTTAAGATCAAGCTTGAATCGGAAATTACAATAGTTGGGGAATAAAGGCATTAATTATTCACAATTAACAATTGATTATTAATTGTTAAATAAGAATAGAGGCGATGACATTCACGCAGGAAAAATAATCAATAATCAATTATTAATAGTTAATTGTTAAGTCAGCGCGTTGGGGAATAAAGGATATGCGAGAAAACTATTATAAAAACAGCCTGGCAAAAAGGCGCGCTAACGTTATCCGACGCATTACCGCGTGTTTCAAAATAATGGCCGCAATTTTCTTAGTGACGGCGATGAGCATTGTTTTTATTTTTGGTCACGACCTCTTGACCCAGTGTGATTATTTCAGAGCAAACAGTATAAGCGTTGATGGAACGAACAGACTTTCCAAAAATCAGATAATTAAGCATATTGGTATTGATGCCGGAATAAATATTTTTTCTATAAATCTTTCCGCAACAAGAAAAAGATTGCTGGCATATCCATGGATTGCCGATGCCGAAGTAAGGAGGGAGCTGCCGGATAAAATAAATATAAGTATAAAGGAGCATAAGCCTCTTGCCATCATAGACCTTGGCCGCAAATTTCTGATAAACAATCATGGAGAGATATTTAAAGAGTTAGCAGTCTCAGATCCTGGTAATTTGCCGGTTATTATCGGTCTTGAGTTTTCCGATCTGGATGTTTCCGGAAAATTCCGCAACATACCTTTTAACGCAGTAATGGATGTATTGCAACTCGGGCGAAAGTCGGGATCGATTATTCCAAACAGATTATTAAAAGTAATCAGGGTTGACAGAGAAATAGGCATTACACTTTATGCGTTTAACGGCATCAAAGCTATCAAGCTTGGATATAATAACTATCCGGACAAGTATGAAAGGCTTAAGAATGTTCTTTTTTATATGGAGAAAAGGGATATGTTTTTAGATTTTGATACTATCGACCTGAACAATTTAGATCGCATTGTGGTAAATCCGGCTAAAAGAACTTAGTTTGCTTCGCTCACAATTGGTCGAGCAGGGAAATGGTTGAGTGGTTAAGTAGGGAATTAGATGATTAGGATGATTAGGATGATTAGGATGATTAGGATGATTAGATGATTAGATGATTAGATGATTAGGATGATTAGGAT
>JAYENE010000191.1:0-3800 GCA_034721935.1 Thermodesulfobacteriota bacterium | reverse complement strand
GCTTTTTATAAAAGGATTGCTCTAAGTTATTTCTTTACGCTCACTTATGTGCGAGTTTCAGCCGTTCTTAAATTTAATTGTCCGCTGCCTCAGGTTGACCAGATAATGAGTTTGTAAATTTCTGATACAGGTAACCCCGTAAAAAAAATAATACAGGAGACCTATGAATAACGATATATTTATATCCAGAATTGCTGAAGAACAGAACATAAATAATAATCAGGTTCAGGCCGTGGCTTCCCTTCTTGCGGAAGGCGCGACAATTCCGTTTATCGCTCGTTACAGAAAAGAAGCCACGGGAAGTCTTGATGAAATCGTTGTTGCGGCTGTCAGGGACAGGCTAAACCAGCTTAAGGAACTGGAAGAACGGAAGCTTGCGATCATCAAATCTCTTGAAAAACACGATCACCTGACGGATGAACTGCAAGAAAGGATTCTTGCTGTGGAATCCATGGCTGTGCTTGAAGACATATATCTACCTTATAAGCCAAAACGACGGACAAGGGCAATTATAGCAAAAGAAAAAGGGCTTGAACCACTGGCTCTAATGGTTTTTGAGCAGAAAGGAACAAATCCGGTCAAAGAAGCGGAATCTTTCATTGACCCTGGAAAAGGGGTTGAATCTGTTGAAGATGCCCTGGCCGGGGCAAGAGACATAATTGCAGAAATCATAAATGAAAATGATCAGGCCAGGACCAGGCTGAGGAACCTCTTTTTTACAAAAGGTGTGATTAAAAGCCGGGTTGCTTCAGGCATGGAGGAAAAAGGGACTAAATTCAGGGATTATTTTGACTTGGAAGAACCGGTTGCCTGTGTTCCTTCTCACAGGATGCTGGCCATGAGACGTGGAGAAAGCGAAGATTTTTTGAACCTTGACATACTGCCTGACGAAGATGAGGCAACAGTTATACTTGAAAACCTGTTTGTTAATGGGGAAGGTGATGATTCCGCACAGGTAAAGCTGGCCGTAAAGGACTGCTACAAACGTCTTCTTTCCAATTCAATGGAAACCGAAACCAGGCTTTACGCAAAAGAAAGGGCTGAAACCAAAGCCATAAAAGTATTTGCCGAAAACCTTCGCCAGCTTCTGCTTGCTCCGCCGCTCGGAGCAAAACGCATTATGGGAATAGACCCTGGATTCAGAACCGGGTGCAAGATTATCTGTCTTGACCAACAGGGAAAACTGCTTCATCATGATACTATTTATCCCCATATGTCCGAAAAAAAGGCTTTTGCAGAAACAGGGAAGATAAAATCCCTGTGCGAAGACTTTGATATTGAGGTCATAGCTATAGGAAACGGCACGGCCGGCAGAGAAACAGAAGCCTTTATCAAGGCTGTTCCTTTTTCAAAACCTGCGCAGGTTATAATGGTCAATGAAAGCGGCGCTTCAATATATTCCGCTTCTGAAACAGCAAGGGAAGAGTTCCCGGATCATGATTTAACGGTACGCGGATCAGTATCAATCGGAAGACGTTTGATGGATCCGCTCGCAGAGCTTGTGAAAATCGATCCAAAATCAATAGGTGTCGGGCAATACCAGCATGATGTTGATCAAAAAGCCCTGAAACAGGCTCTCGATGATGTTGTTATGAGTTGCGTTAACGGTGTTGGCGTTGATCTGAACAGGGCCAGCAAGCAAGTCCTTATGTATGTTTCAGGCTTGAACGCCGGGATTGCAAAAAACATTATCGCATATCGTGAGGAAAACGGCCCGTTCATATCCAGAAAGCAACTGACAAAAGTGCCACGCCTTGGCCCTAAGGCGTTTGAACAGTCTGCGGGTTTTTTAAGAATCCCTGACGGTGAAAACCCGCTGGATGCCAGCGCAGTGCATCCTGAAAGTTACTATATTGTTGACGCCATAGCCAAAGACCTTGGAGTTGCGGTCATTGATATTTTAAAAAAACCTGACGTCAGGCATGAAATTGATGTTACAAAATATGTTACTGATTCAGTTGGAATTCCCACACTAAATGATATCCTTGATGAACTTGCAAAACCAGGACGTGATCCAAGGAAAAAATTTGAGGCATTTGCATTTGCCGATGGTATTGAAAAAATGGAAGACCTGAGATCAGGAATGAAACTCCCGGGAATTGTGACAAATATCACAGCATTCGGCGCTTTTGTTGATATCGGGGTGCATCAGGACGGCCTTGTTCACGTCAGCGAGATGGCAGACAGGTTTGTAAAAAATCCCGCTGATATTGTAAAAGTTCAGCAAAAGGTGTCGGTAACCGTGCTTGAGGTTGACCTTGCCAGAAAGAGGATTTCTCTCTCAATGAAATCACAAGCCAAAAAGTCAGTTACTGCAGTGGAAAATCCGGGTTTAAAAAAGGTTCAAAACCGTAATCCAAAACCAAAGAATAAGAATAAAAAAAAGGTAAGCAGCAAGAATACACAGTTTAATAGTCCTTTGGCAGAAGCTTTAATAAAAAGCGGGCTTAAGTAAATTTGGAGAAACCGGCATCCTTTTCAGGAAATGGTCTGCCGAATTTTTTATTTCTGTTTCCACACAGGACTTCGTTTTTCCAGGAACGCGCTTATCCCTTCTTTTGCATCTTCCGTAGAACACAGACGGGTAAAAGCTTCGTTCATATATTCGAAAGCTTTGTAATAATCCAGATCCGCTGCCGAATAGAATGCCTTTTTGGCGATTTGTAGCGCGAGAGGACTTTTTTGCGCCAGAGTCGCAGCCCAGTTACGGGTTTCCCTGTCTAAATCAGCTTCAGGTATGACTCGGTTGATAAGCCCCATATTTAATGCTTCCCTGGCCGTGATCAAATCACCGTAAAATAAGAGTTCGAGAGCTTTCTTTCTTCCCACGGATCGGGTGACGGGGATCACCGGCCCAATGCAGTTGAGTCCCACGTTGATGGCGGTCAGACCCAGGCGTGCATTTTCGCCGGCGGTGGCGAGGTCGGCAGCTGCCACCAGACCGGCTCCGTTTGCCGCAGCAATTCCATGCACCTGAGCAATAACAGGCTTTTTGATTTGGCTCATTGTAACCAGCGGATTTTCCATGCACATTATCCAGTCCCGATACTCCATAACACTTTTATTTGAGAAATTCTTTATATCGATACCCGCGCAAAATGTTTTGCCTGCTCCTTTCAGGATAATGACTCGCGCCTGGTTTTCTGAGTCAAGTTCCTGAAGGGCCTGATTCAGTTCCTTTGCAAGAGGAATATTGAACGTGTTAAGGCTACTCGGACGATTAAGCGTTATTTCAGCGACAAAATCATCTCCGATTTCAACGATAATGTTCTCGTAACTCATGGTATAGCTCCTTTTTTTGATATTAAAGTCTTAAGGGTTCGGCAAAAAATAAGTTCGCAATTTCAGGTGTTGAGGCGCTCGGCTGACAAGGCGCGAAAAAGCATGAATATCAAGCATATTCAGAATTTTCGCAACGCAGTCAGGCGGGATGCATCAGCGCCTGAAATGTGAAGTTATTTTTTTGTCGAGCCCTAAGGGTAAACCCAATTTCCAATTATGGAAGTCAAGGCAGGTCCCATTGTCGGACAGCCTTCTATGCACTTTCTGCACGAATGTTAGCTAATATGACTAATACGATGCCCCATGTTTAGGAGTAAGATTTGACGTTAGACAAACCCCTTACGATAATTGGTCGTAAAACACACCTGTCTTTTATGATATTTATTCTTATACCTAAGTTGAGCGATTTATTGCGAAGATATGTGCCGAGATATTGATGCATAAGGGTTTGCGAAAACCACCCCGGAGGAATAGGCTTCGCATTCCACAGGGCAAGCAGGCATACCCGTGGATATGTC
>JAYENE010000190.1:0-3806 GCA_034721935.1 Thermodesulfobacteriota bacterium | reverse complement strand
AGTGTTGAGGCGCCCGGCTGGCAAGGCACGAAAGCGCAGGAATATCAGGCATATTCCGAGCTTTCGCAACGCAGCCAGGCGGGATGCATCGGCGCTTAAAATGTGAAGTTATTTTTGAGCGAGCCCTAAGCACATTCTGTAAAGCTTATACCCGTTGAAACCAATGAAACAATCTCAGAATGCCGAAAGAAATATAAAATACTCATTTTGATACCCAGATGCTTGCTGCGAGGTAGTTCATTAAACAAATGTCAACCTTTCAGTAATATTTAGGGATTTTTCACTGGAATATTGGAGGCATGATGGAAGCTTTTGAGTTTGAAGCCATTCATAAAAATGGAATGATCAAAATACCTGATGAATTAAGAAAAAATTTAACCAAAAAGATTAAAATAATTATTATGACTGAAGAGAAAAAGAAAAATAATTTAAGCAAACTGTTACTTGATGCTCCTACATGGGATGAATCTGATGTAATGGATTTTCAGCAGACAATTCAAGAAGGATATAAAAATTGGAAGATAGAAGAATTCTAATTGACACCTCTGTCGTTATTGATCATTTCAGAAAGAAAAATAAACAACGGTCATTGCTTTATGAACTGTCAAAAGAAAATAGATTGTTTTTGTCTGCGATAAGGGTTCGGCAAAAAATAAGTTCGCAATTTCAGGTGTTGAGGCGCTCGGCTGACAAGGCGCGAAAAAGCATGAATATCAAGCATATTCAGAATTTTCGCAACGCAGTCAGGCGGGATGCATCGGCGCCTGAAATGTGAAGTTATTTTTTGTCGAGCCCTAAGCAAATTTGAGTTTTTGGTAGGGACAAAACTTTCTCAAATTCGTCAAACAGAAAAAATTATTAAAGGCTTTGATATTTTGTCTTTCAATTCTAACGTTGCCGACGTTGCAAGTGATATCGCCAAAAAGTTAAAAACAAAAAATAAGATTATCGAATTTAGAGATATATTTATTGCTGCAACAGCTATTGCTAACAATATGCCTTTATCTACTTTAAATGTTAAACATTTCGAGAGAATAAATGATTTAGAGTTAAGATAATATTGTCAATTCTCCGCCGAAATTCTATCCCGACCCCATCAGCCCCTGATATTCACACGGAAGCTTGATATTATCCTTTTTTGGATATATATGAATATTGTTATGGATACACCAACAATTAAGATTCTTACGGAACATCTTAAGCTAATTACAGAGCTAAATCCCCAGTTAAGCTGGGGAGAATGGCAAAAGCTATATAAAAATAGGGGACGTTCGTGCAGAACGTGCATAAACTCAAGGCCTGTCCGCAGCACTGGAGAGTTAAGCAATTTCTGCACGAACGTCCCCAATGATTAACAAAACTATGGAGCAAGCCGACCACCCCGGTTAAACACGCTTTGCTGTCTCGCTTTGCGAGAATTTAACAGGGCAAGTGTCGGCGTAAAACCAACTGCATTGATCCAAAATAAACCAGCAACGAGTAACACGCAACCAGCTCTCTGGATTTTGGAGAGTTATTTTTGTGTATAAATTTTTACTTTATATTTTGTTTCAAGCCTCTTTATTTCTTTATCCATTGCTGCTTTGCGCTTCATGCCGGTCAATCTGGAACGGATGCGCGGCTTTGCCTCTTCATAAGTCGATTTCACTTCAGCCTTTTTGTCATCTACCTTGATAATGTGAAATCCAAATGGAGTCCTTACAGGGTTACTGGTTTCTCCTTTCTTTAACGCAAAGGCTGCGTTTGAAAATGGGGGAATCATGCGCTGTCTTGCGAAAAATCCCAGGTCTCCTCCTTTATTTTTGGTGCCGGGATCATCAGAGTGCTGAGCCGCAAGTTTGGCGAAATCAGCGCCCTTATCAAGCTCTTTTTTAATATTTCCGGCCTTTGCCAGGGCCGCGGAAATCTCCTGAGGTTTGGCTTTCTGATCCACCTTTATCAGGATATGACGAGCTTTTACCATCGCGGGTCGCGCAAATTCGGCCTTGTGTCCATCAAAATATTCTTTGAGTTCCTTTTCGGAGATATTTGTTGAATTTGCAAATTTACGCTTCATATATTCCTGTGCGAGGATACTGTTGATCGCATCTTCAATCCGGGTTTTCAATGCCTTGTCCTTATCAATCTTTTCAGCGCGAGCTTCCATTGCAAACAGATAAACCTGAACAAGTCTTTCAAGAAATGCCTTTTTCTGCTCTTTGTCGTTGAAGCGTTTTTGATATTCAGGGGGCAACAGGTTAAGTCTTGCATTAAGATCGGCCTCTGTGATTTTGATTTTTCCTATTCTGGCCAGGACCTTTTTGCTGCTTTGATCTTTGGCAAAGACAGTCCCTTTAGTGGTTGCAATTGCAGCAGTGATAAACGCCAGGGCGACCAGGGCGATAAGATAAATGCTAGCCATCTTAATGTGTCTCATTAAAAATACCTCCTTAAATTTCGCAATGGTTATATATTCCAGACTCTTTTGTTTTAAAAAAAACATAAATCAGACAGGATTAACAGGATATCCAAATAAAAAATCCAAATACCACCGATTCTACTGGTAGCGACCGATTATTTTTGAACAAAACCTACATTATGACCACTATATGTCAAGAAGAAAAAAGGAGGCAAAAGGATAGAAGGGCAGGTGTAAATTTCTTGACGTTCCAAGGGAAATCGGAATCTATTTGAGGGTCAAGTATTTGAGGGTCAAGTCTGTTCTTGATACTTATTAATCAAATCCTTAACAGATTCAATCCTTTTTTTAATTATTTTATCTTTTTTTAATAACTGCTTAAATCGTGAAATCACGCTGCTGACGGTATAATATTTTCTGATATTAAATGATTCACCGATAATTTTCAGACTATCATGTCTCAAAGTTCTAAACAGATATATTGCAATATTTCTTGGCTCGTTATATTCACCTCTTTTTGATTTCATCAAAGTATCATTGGTTACTTTATAATATTCACACACACATTTAATAATTAATGTTTCATCTGGTGCAAGTTCTTTTGATTGCGGTATATCATCATCAATTTTACGTGCATAATAAGATCCCTTAATCCAGTCAACAAATTCAGAAATACCATAACATACCGGCCATCTTTTTCTTTCAATCATTTCTGAATAGAAAATATCTGATTTATCCCGCATAAAATTTTTATACATTTTTAACCAGTTTTTCCGGTTCGGAGACAGCATGGATAACAGTGTTGTTTTATAAAGCCAGTTCCATTTTTCCGCAGCAGAAAGATATCCTTTATGACTTGACCAGGTATATTTAGCGGGACCATCTACAATCCCTGCCTTAACAGGATTTTTATGTATATACCTCAATGCCTGCAGCAGATAATCATCTCCTCCCACCAGAACAGACTTGTATCTACCCTTAAATAAAGGACCGTCACATCCATGTCTTCTGTTATACCGTTGTGTATAAAGACCATTTATATGCCGCATTCCACGGGATAAATTAGCATCCGGTGTCTGCATTAAGAGATGATAGTGATTGGGCATAAGACAATAGGCAGAGATATGAAAATTCCACATCTCTGAAGTCTCTTTCAACAGTTCGACAAACATCCGGTAATCATATTTGTCATGAAAGATCACTTCACGGTTCCGGCCACGGTTCATTGCATGGTACCAGGCATTTTTATATTCTATACGAAGAGGTCTGCTCATAATGTTCTTATAACCTAAATTGAGCGATTTTGAAGCTGAACCGCATTTTATGATGCAGAACATTCTACTCAAGGAGCAATTTTAAGTCAAAACATCTTTTTCGGTAAGCGGAAGGCGTATTATTTCAGCAGTAC
>JAYENE010000189.1:0-3809 GCA_034721935.1 Thermodesulfobacteriota bacterium | reverse complement strand
ACCTAACTATGTGGATGCAAATGGGGATGGAATCTGTGATAATTTTCCGACCAAATTGCCCTCAAAGTGAAGCCATATAGAAGAATGAAGGTAAAGCAGCCCGGCCATAACTTGCGGCAGGGCTGCTGTGCATGAAATTTGTTCATCAGAAAGGACTTGACCCCATTTTCACTCTCAAGCGGCTTGTTCGGCATTTCCAGGATGCCACTTCATGTGTAGTTTTCGGTGATGAACCGCGCAGTCACGAAGATAAAGATTGATCAGGTTCTGATAAGGAATACCTGTTTCCTCCGCCATGGACTTGAAATAGGAAACGGTATCACGGTCCAGCCGCATAGTTACCGGTTGTTTTAGATACTTGATGTAAGGATTTTTACGTCCTTTCATTTTGGAAAAATCGTAATGGTCTCTCATCATCTATGCCTCCAATACTCATTTTCTTCATTTTCATCTCCATCCGCCTTCCTGGCCGATATAATTCTGACGACCGTCTCACTTTCTCGGAAACAGTGGCAGACGACGAGAATCCGAAGTTTAAAACTAATTCCAAGTAGGATGAAACGGTCTTCATCTTCTGAATGGTCGGGGTCGAAAAATTGTATGGCATTCTCATCGTAAAAGACCGTGCACGCTTCATCGAAAGAAACGCCATGCTTTTTGATATTAACCTTTTCCTTCCGTTTATCCCATTCAAACCGGAACTCGTCCATATGTACATTGTACTTATAATAGTGCGTAAGTCAAGATGATATTTTAAATCTCGTATAAGGACTGATTTACAAATGGATGCCCCAAACTTACACGCCATCCCCTATTTCAATTTTAAACGATATCAACAAATTTATTGGGGTTTATCTTTTTTTTCTTTTGCATTTATTAGATAATACTTGTAAAAAGATGAAAGAAAAGTTGCCTTGCGATTGTATTAATAAGCAAAAGGTCAAGACTAAAAAACCAATAAGGGAGACCTTTGAAAAACATAGGAGGGATTTAATATGAAAAGAATGATTTTTATAAGCCTTGCAATCTTACTTCTTTGTCCAGTTATGGTCAATGCTGCCGATCCAGAGATGGAAAAAATGAAAATTGCGGTTGCAGCCGATAGTAAAACTGCAAAAGCATCTGTAAGCAATATGGCTGCTAAATGTCCTTATTATCATATCTTTAATAACAAAGGGGAATTGATTGAGGTTATCGATAACCCTTACAGGGATACAAGTCGTGGAGCAGGGCCTTTAGCGGCAAATTTCCTTGTCCAAAGAGATATAGATATCATAGTTGCAGAGTCATTTGGTTCCAAAATGATTGATGCGCTGAGAAATAGTGGCAAAACTCATTTTGAGTTTAAAGGCCGGGTTGATGATGCTATAAAAAAAGTTTTAAACCTAAGTTGAGCGATCTATTGCGAAGATATGTGCCGAGATCTCGATGCATAAGGGTTTGCGAAAACCACCCCGGAGGAATAGGCTTCGCATTCCACAGGGCAAGCAGGCATACCCGTGGATATGTCGAGGATTTTCGCGAATCCTTGATGCGCAAGAGATCGGTGCAGATCGAGTAAAAAATCGCTCAATTTAGGTTAAAGCTAAATTGAGATTTTTTCCGTAACTTCTCAATAAGTTCTGGCAATCTCCGGAAACTGTGGTTTTTTCTTCTCGTTCCCATGCTCCAGCGTGGGAATGCATATCCGCTAAAGGGTTCTGGCGGATTCCCACGCTGGAGCATGGGAACCAGACATAATCGGGTTGTGAGCGCCAGAGGTTATTGAGAAGTTATTTTTTTTCTTAACAACTATTTGTAATTACCGGATTCCCGCTGATGTTTATCCCGCACTTACGCGACGCAAGCGCCTGCGCTGCGCGTGATGCAGAGCAGGAATGACAGGAATAGGGCGTTTTGCAAAGGTCTCTAAAAGGAGGAAATATGGCATTGGTTCAGCTAAAAAATGTCTCTAAAATATATCAGATGGGGGAGGTTCCGGTCAAAGCCCTGCAGGATGTTTCACTTTCTATTGAAGAGGCATCCTTTGTTTCCTTTGTTGGTCCTTCCGGAAGCGGCAAAACCACTATATTAAACCTGATCGGCTGTCTGGACAAGCCAACTGTGGGAGATGTTTTTGTTGCCGGAGAGCATATAAATCTTTTAAATCGTAAGCAAAGCGCTGCATTCCGCGGTTCTGTGCTCGGCTTTATCTTCCAGTCCTTTAATCTTCTTCCTGTTCTGACCGCCTATGAGAATATTGAATACCCTCTTGTGATGATAAAAAATATATCACAATCAATGAGAAGCGAAGCTGTCCACAAGGTTCTAAAAGCTGTCGGTATTATGGAACAGAAAGACAAATTTCCGGACCAGCTTTCAGGCGGACAAAAGCAGCGTGTAGCCGTAGCCCGATCTCTTGTGACTCAGCCAAAACTCGTGCTGGCAGATGAACCCACAGCAAACCTTGACAAAAAGTCTGCTGTAAATGTCATTCAACTTATGCGTGCCATACGAGATGAGTTTGGAACCACTTTCATCTTCTCAACCCATGATCCAAAAATCATGAAGGAAGCAGAGGTTGTTTTTACACTTGAGGATGGCATACTTGTTAACAAGGACCGTAATCCAAACAGCGAGGACGGCAAATGAATAAAATATTTAAAATGGCAATTCGAAACCTGATGCGATACAAAAGAAGAACGCTTCTCACATCCCTGTTGATCACTGTGGGTGTATTAACGGTTATTCTTTTCTCCGGTCTTGCCGGTTCGTTCAAGGAAATGATGATCGGCCAGATTACCGACTCCAACCTGGCGCAAATGCAGATTCACAAAAAAGGGTATGTCTCCTCCATCGACTCAATGCCCTTGAACTTGAATCTAATCCCAAAAGGATACAAAACAATCGAAAAGATCCTTCAGGACAATCCTGACGTGGTAGCCTATGCGCCAAGAATAAAGCTTAGCGCCATGTTGAGCAACTATGCTGAAACTACTAATATCCGTCTTAATGCTGTTGACCCTGAAAAAGAGACAATGGTTTGCCCGGATGTTGGAAACCGCATGGTATTTAAGGATAATGTCAGGAAAAAAATCTTTGTTAAACCAGGAGAAATCATTATCCCCAAAAACCTGGCCAAAGGAATGAAAATCAAGGCAGGAAGCCTGGTAGTAATTGTGGCTCAAAACAAGGACGGTTCCATAAACGGTCTGAATTTTACAGTAGCGGCAATTATTGAGTCTGTTCTCGGCCCCCAGGGCAAAGAAGGCTATATCCATATTAAGGATGCTCGAACCTTGCTGCGCATGGAAAAACCGGAAGTAACGGAGATTGCCATACGTATCAAAAATTTCAACAAGTTAAACGCTGTGTATGCAGATTTACAATCTTCTCTGTTAAAATTCAAAAACAAAAAAGGCAGTCCAATATTTGAAATTCATACCTGGGAAAAACTATCCCCCTTTGTCAATATAGCAAATATGATAGACTTAATGACCATTTCCATGAAACTTATTATGATCGCTATTGTTCTTATCAGCATTTTAAATGTAATGATCATGTCGGTCTATGAAAGAATTAGAGAAATCGGAACCATGATCGCCATAGGCACCAGCCCAGGTAAAATCATGGGGCTTTTTCTTTCCGAAGGATTCTTTCTTGGCCTGATAAGCGGTTTTGCCGGAAATATCATCGGCATTGCAGGGATTTACCTTTTAAATATTTTTAAGATCAGGTTTTCTTTTGGCCGGATGGACAACCTATTGTTATCACCTGCAGTCAACATTAATGAACTGTTCTGGTTAACAGCAATTGTGCTGCTTGTTTCT
>JAYENE010000188.1:0-3815 GCA_034721935.1 Thermodesulfobacteriota bacterium | reverse complement strand
TTTTAAAGTCCTACAGAGTCATCTGGAAGATATCAAAGAATTAAAAAAGTTTTTTGCTCAATTTTTATAATAATAAAACAGAAAAACATAGAAACGCATGAAATCATGGGCGTCCCCCTAAATTACCCGCCTCGCCTGAGCCCGCCCGGCATTCGCCTGAGGCAAAGCCGATGGCGGACGGGCGAGAGCGATGGCGGGCAGGCTTCGCCGGATAAAAATAGTCATCGTTTCGCGAACAGATTCAATTGTGACTTTTGAAATGTGTTGTCTTTTGATCTTGATATATTTATCTATCCGTGGTATTTATTTCACAAATGGTACAATAAACATACTAAAACTGGAATAAATATGAATTTTCAGGCAATTTTACCCCAATTAAAAGATCTTCCCTATATTACAAAAAACAATCTGAAACTGTTTCAGGACAGAAGTGACGATGTTTTTAATGCTAATATCAGGCGCTGGATGAAGAAGGGGTGGTTGATAAAATTAAAAAATGGATTTTATGTTACAAAAGAATATATTGAAAAGGAAAATGACAAAGAAGCATATAATGAATTTATTGCCACTCAATTGATATTCCCTTCATATCTAACAAAGGAATATATGCTTCAGAAATTTAATGTGCTTACTGAGTTTACTTATGGCTATACACTCGTAACAACCAGAAAAACAAATTTTGTGCAGAATAAACTGTCTTATTATTCATATTCCTTTATAAAAAAAGATCTGTTCTGTGGCTATATTAAAAAAAAATATAAGCAGAATATATTTTTTATCGCAACAAAAGCAAAGGCGTTATTTGATTTTATTTACTTTAAAAAAAGATTTCTTAAAGAAGTAAACATGAAAACTGTTGAAGACCTCCGTCTGGATCTGGACAGCTTTACTGATGATGATTTTATTGAATTTGAAAAATATCTTGAAATAGCCGGGAGCCCCAAAATGAAACGTATTTACAAACTGTTAAAAGAGGATTGATGTTTGTCGACAGGCTTGCAACTTATCTGGAATCACTGGATCGTTCAATATTTGAGAAGCAGTACCTTGTAAATTGTATAAAAGAATATCTGCAGTTTTATGTTCTTGAATTTATTTATAATGATCCTGTTTATAAAGAGCTGATTTTTACCGGCGGGACAGCTCTTCAAAAATGTTTTGGCCTTGACAGGATATCCGAGGATATCGATCTTGATTCCCCTCATCTAATTGATCACGATTTATTTGCAAATGGGATAACCGGATATTTTAAAAACAGATTCGATTATAATGATTTATATGTTTCTGTTAAGGGAAAACAAAAAAAAATATATCTAAAATTCCCTGTGCTAAAAAAGCTGGAACTTGCAGGCCCGGATGAATCCGAACTTGCATATGTAAAAGTGGAAATAGCTCCGCTGATTTCAGAGAATTATTCTACACGGATATCTGTTATCAGTAGTCATAATGTAAATGTGCTTGTGAGACATTATGACATGCCTGATCTTTTTGCAGGAAAGCTTCATGCTGTATTGACACGGACATACTTTAAGGGAAAAAAGAATGAAATTAATTTCAAGGGAAGGGATTTTTATGATTTATTCTGGTTTCTGAACAGGCATGTTGTGCTGAATATAGAGCGCCTTAACGACCTGCTTTATGCATCCGGTCATGATACATGTACACTTGAAGAATTAAAAGGTATGCTGAGAAAAAGGGTGGCGACAATCTCTCCAAATGCTTTTTTGTTTGATGTCAGGCATTTTTTTAAAGACAGCAGATATATACAACAGGTTGCTGATAATTATAAAGATATTGTGCTGCCACTTATTGATTACATTAAGCTGAAAAGCGACGACACAAACAAGAAAACAACAGGATCACATCTTAAAAATTAACTATTTAAGTGGATATTTAATATTTAAGATGCGACCCCAAGAATCCCTCTCAACGTGAAGTAATGCAGTTAAGTAGCAACGTCCCCCCCGTCCCTCAAGTAACCAGCGTCCCCGCCCATATTTTTTGCCAAATAGTGGGATAGTGGCAACGTCCCCCACTAAGGGTAGGCTGTATGTTCGTTAAAACCGGCATAGGTTGAGATAAGTTAATCCCTGCACTAACAAGCAGTGTCAGGAGTTTTTTTTTAAAGCTTCAACTAAATTTGGAAGGGTCTTTTTTATCTTCATAAGACCCAGCTTGCTCATGTGCCAACGTATAGTTCGTGGGGAGATGGTTGTATTTTGGCTATCATTTATTATCTCTGTAAGCGCTTGACTCGAAGTGGAATGTCCTGTGACTGTTCTGGCTGCAAAATGCTGAATAAGCTCTGCCTTCACTGATAGATCTACACGAAAGTCCTGTTTTTGGCCTTTCCGTTTGTCAACAAGAACTTCAGTTACCCCGTCATTTACTAACTTTGCAGACAGTTCCCGGCAATGCGCAGCAGTAACGCCCAAAGCGGATGATACCGTATGGACTGATAACAAATTTGCCTGAAGTAATGACAACAGAACAGACCTAAGATGCACCCGATGGCTTTGTGGGATTTTCAACTGATGTTTCATGTTCCCGAAGGTTATAGCACAACAATCTTCCTCAATTAACACTGATGCCTGGTGTTCCTGTGGAGGGGGTATTTGTAACTCAGATGCTTTCGCTGGTTGTCTCCGGTCACGAAAAGCAGGCATACCGTCACTCATTACTCTGTTGATTGTTGTTCTTCCTGATTCTTTTGGCATTTCTACAAGGGAAGCTATTACGTTCAGCCTTGCGCCAAGAAGGTAAAGAGCAAAAAATAAAATTTTTTTCAGTACTTGCGATGGCAAAACTCGCAAAGCCTTTTCCATACGCTTCTGTGATCGTTTTTGGGAAAACACTATGTCTTGACAATTCATAATCCCCTCAGCAGCATAATATTGAGCCTATTTTTATTAACTATCTACCCACAATCCACCAAAAGATAGGGGATTAATTATAAGCATACAGAAAAATTAGGTTCAAAGCAGCACTTTATGCAGAAAATGAACTGCCATAGAAACGTTCAAAACTTCTGGGACGGAGTACTAGTGAAACCAGCAACATCCCCCATTATTCTGATAAACGAAATACCAAACAACGTCCCGTCCCCGGTGTCCTGTATGTTTCTTATTGTCCTGAATTGGATATTGCTTCCTGCGGCGAGGATGTTCATCAGGCAAAGAAAAATCTCATAGAGGCTATACTCATCAATATCGAAGAAACAAAAAAGATGGGAACGTTTGAGCAGTTTATTGAAGATTGCGGATTAGAAGAAATTAATGCTGACATATTGAGTGTGCGCAAAGAGTTGATTGGGTTTACTCCTATCGAAGTGGCTGTCTAATGAAAATCAAACCGACTCATTATCAAGTTCAGGTCAAGATTTTTGAAATGGCTGGATGTGTGTATGCTCGGACAAAAGGGGATCATCTTATTTACCAGTATCCTGGCGCTATCAGGCCTGTGGTTATACCGAAATATACAGAAGTGCCGGAATTTATTATTAAGAACAACATGCGTGTGATTGGAATGAGCAGAGAGAAATATCTTAAATTAATGGAAAGGGCTTGAAATGTTTTGCCAAAGAATAGTGGAATAGTGGCAACGTCCCCCTTTCCCGCGTTCCCCTTTCCCGTGAGCTGAAATATAAGCTTCAATAAACGAAATACCAAACAACGTCCCCTATGGGCCCTGAACCAAAATATTTTTCGTAAATATCCCGATATTAAAGCCGTGTATCTTTTCGGATCAGTCGGTTCAGGAAAAACTCATAGAGAAAGTGACTTAGATTTAGCAATTGTTCCCCGCAGCGGAAATCT
>JAYENE010000187.1:0-3827 GCA_034721935.1 Thermodesulfobacteriota bacterium | reverse complement strand
TATATATTGTGGTTTATGACAAAACTTCAAGGTGGCGAATGTCCAATTTATCTCAGAAATAACTATAACATATTGTATTATTGGTAATTAATAACGAATTCTATATTTTTAATTCCGAGGTCTGTAAATACAAAAAACACACAGTGATCTCAGTCTTTAATCTTTTAAAACAATCAGTGTTAATCCGCGTAAATCCGCGGCAAAAAGAATCCGCGGCAAAAAAAAGTTAAAATTGTAACCGGTTATTTTCTCATGCAGCAATTACTCAACCCAACGCACAGAATCAGAGATCCTATCTATGGGTATATCTAACTGACAGATACTGAACTGGAATTGGTGGACACTCCTGTTTTTCAGCGTTTGCGCAGGATTAACCAGTTGGCTCTGACCAAATACGTTTATCCAACGGCTGAGCATTCTCGTTTTGTGCATTCCCTTGGTGTTGTGCAGGCTGCGACGAATATATTTCATGAGGTACTTAGATTTAATCCTGGTATTTTTAATAATGACGTACAAGAATTGCAAAAGCACTTGAAAATAATGCGCTTTGCTGCTTTGCTTCACGATATTGGACACATGCCCTTTTCCCACGCTGCCGAACATGTTTTTCTTGACGGCAATTTTACACACGAAGATATCAGTAAATACATTATTCAAAACAATCCGGACATATCGGATAAGATTGAAAAAGATGGAATAAAGCCTCAAATAGTTGCCAGTCTGCTGAAAGGCAAGGCGCTTAAAGAATACTCTTTATTGAAGAAATTTATTTCAGGTGAATTTGACGCTGATCGGGCTGATTTTCTGTTACGTGATTCATACTTTTGCGGTGTTAAATATGGTGAATACGATTATATCCGCTATGCAGGATCATTCAGAATCATACCTGATAAAGATAAGCAAGCAGTGTTTGCCATTGAAAAAGGGAACCTGCATGCAGTAGAAGCCTTTTTGCTTGCCAGGTATCATTACTATTTACAAGTTCCTTTTCATAGAACCAGAAGGGGATTTGATCTTGTTTTAGAGCGTTATTTCAATGACCTGCGGGAACGTGGAAAACTTCCGGAATCAGGGATTAAAATTGATAACTCCATGATTAATATTGATTTTGATCACTTTCAATTTTTCGATGATTATACTGTGTTTGAACAAATCAAAAAGGACGTTGGCAAAAGAAATCCATGGGCGCTGATTTTGATGCGCCAGGATAGGCTGCATCCGGTATTTGATACTGAAAGAAATGATAAAGGGAATGAAAATGACTTTTATGATCTGCAGGAACGGTTTACAAGACATGGACTGAAAGAAAACCACGATTTTTTCTGTTTCAGCAAAAAGGTTGAAGTCCATAAAATTCTTGAAAATTCTGATGAGATGGGGGAAGGTTCCTATGCTGTTGTGGACAAGGCTGAAGATAATAAGCTGATTGGTACAATACTTGACCATTCTTCTCTTCTAATTTCCACTAAAAAGAATTCTGCATATATTCGCCGCATTTATCTTACCTCCAAAGCCCGGGAGAAAGCAGAACAAGTCCTTTCTCAGTTCAGGAAAGACCTGGATTCCAGGGAGAAAAGGAAAAAAGGGGGGAAATAATGGATGTAGAGAGATCAAATCAAATATTCAAACACGTTTTGGCCTGGATGCACAGAAAAAACATTGAGACAAGCAAAATAGCCATGCAGAAGATACTTTTCTTTTTAAAAGAAAAAGGTATTCCAATGCGTTTTGAGTTTGATGCCTATACCTATGGGCCTTTTTCCAGACAGGTTATGGATGCGGCAAAAGATCTGGAGTATGCAGGGGAAATAACTGTCAGTCGCAGAGATTACAATTTGACTTCATCTTTTTCCGACACATTGCCTGAAAATGAAAAGACAAATTTAGACAAAAAGTTAAACAAATTTTCCAGTTTAATAAACAAAGATTTCAGTTTTGATAAGCTGGAACTTTTTGGCACTGTCCTTTACTGCATTCGAGCCTTGCAGGAAAACGGCATAAAGTTGAATTTCAAAAAAGTGATCCAGGAGTTTCAGGCATGGAAGGGGACGAAATACAGTGATAAAAATATAGAAAATGCCTACGGAAGACTATACCCTGTTTTTTCGGAGGTGTGATTAATGCAGTCCCTCTACTTGAAAAGACTGGATAGCGCTAAAGCTTCACTACGTGCCCGGCTTTCGCCTGTCTGCGTGCGACGCACAAGCAGGCCGGAATGACGAGTACAAGATGTTAAAATAACAAAAAGAGTAGAAATTCGACTTTTTACGATGCCATCAATCTTTAGACCTTTAGACCGTGTAATCAAAAAAATATGAGTCCTGAAAAAACATCCCAAATAACAACAAAAACCTTTATCCCGCCACATCCACTGAAGACAGCGGTGTTGTTTCTGGTTTTTAACCGTCTTGATACTACAAAGCAGGTGTTTGAGGCGATCCGCAAGGCAAAACCACCAAAGCTTTATGTTGCCGCCGACGGGCCGAGGGCTGATAAAGCCGGGGAGCAGGAAAAATGTGAGCAGATGCGCCTGATTGCGACACGGGTGGATTGGGATTGCGAGATTAACATTCTGTTTTCGTGATAAAAACCTGAGATATGGCAGTAGAAATTGGAGGCGAGATATGCAGCAAATAGAGATAACGGTAGATGCGTTACCGATAGTGAAATCCAGTATAGTCTTAAAAGAGAAACTGTTGAGCGTAAAGGCAGCAAACTATCTAAAGCGTCTCAAAGGCTTTGAAAGGAAGCACAAGATGAAAAGCGTTGAATTTTCCAAAGAGTTTGCTGCCGGAAAACTTGGTGATGCTGCTGAGTGGTTTGATTGGCTTTTTGTCTATGAGGCTTACAATAAAATAATCAAGCAGGAAAAGATAATAAAAGGACTGTCCCTGTGACTATTCGCTATTTTAAAAAAATCAGAAACAGGGTAACAAGGTTAGAATGGTTAACAGAGCGCGTAAACATTGACACGGAATATGATGAAGATGCTGATGCCGGTATCATTGGTGGAAGTATAACCTTTAAGGACGGTTCTATATTCCACTTTAAAGATGTTCTTCTCGGGAGAAAGAGGCATTATCGATTTCACTATATGGATGAGCAAAACAACCTGATATCCCGCTGGGACACTGCTCCACATCACAAGGGCTTGGAAACATTCCCATATCATGTTCATTTGCCGGATGGCGTAAAGGAAAGCAAGCAAGTTACCCTTATTGATGTCCTTGATAAGATAGAGGATATTGTTATTGCCAGGCTGGAGATATATTCAGATTAAAAAAGCATATGCAATCAGCATAATTTGAATGTAGTGTATTGCAAAGGAGTATGGTGGCACAGCATGGTTGCATTAAACCAGCAAAAAGGCACGCGAATCTTTAGACGTGTAATCAAAAAATATGAGTCCTGAAAAAACATCCCAAATAACAACAAAAACCTTTACCCCGCCGCATCCGCTGAAAACAGCGGTGTTGTTTCTGGTTTTTAACCGTCCAGATACTACAAAACAGGTATTTGAGGCTATTCGCAAGGCAAAACCGCCGCGGCTTTATGTCGCCGCTGACGGGCCGAGGGCTGATAAAGCTGGAGAGACGGAGAAATGCGAGGAAGTGCGACGGATCGCAATCGCAGTAGATTGGGATTGCGAGGTGCAAACCCTGTTCCGAGAGGAAAATCTGGGATGCCGGATGCAAGTCAAAAAGGGTCAGGTCTCAACACTTGTTTTTGACCCCAAAAACAAGGCTCTAACTTACATTTCGCACTTAGGGAAATTAATTTTCCAGTTTTATACTGGATATCAGCTCAAATGCGCCTAACTGCTTAAT
>JAYENE010000186.1:0-3841 GCA_034721935.1 Thermodesulfobacteriota bacterium | reverse complement strand
TTTTTATAAAAGGATTGCTCTAAGTTATTTCTTTACGCTCACTTATGTGCGAGTTTCAGCCGTTCTTAAATTTAATTGTCCGCTGCCTCAGGTTGACCAGATAATGAGTTTGTAAATTTCTGAATAATATCCCTTTTTTGTGCCTTTGTGAATTAGTGGCTGAACTTTTAGCCATTTTTTATCTTATTTTAAACCTCATGTAAAGAAAAATATTTATTTAAAAACTGAATGGTATTTAGTGTTAAGAAGATTTTCATAAAAATCATTGCCTTTGTCATCGGTAATAATAAATGCCGGGAAATTTTTTACTGTAATCAATAATATTGATTCCATGCCCAGTTCAGGGTAGGCAATGGTTTCAATGCCTGCAATACACTCTTTGCCCAGCCGCGCGCCAGGTCCGCCAATGGAGCCAAGGTAAAAACCGCCATATTTTTTACATGAGGCTACGACCTCGGCGGAACGGTTTCCTTTAGCAAGCATTATCAAGGAGCTGCCGTGTTTCTGGAAAACAGGCACGTAAGAATCCATACGTCCAGCGGTCGTTGGGCCAAAGGAACCGGAAGGGTATCCGACCGGGGTTTTTGCAGGGCCTGCGTAATATATAATATAATCCTTAAAATATTGTGGGAGTTCTTCCCCTCCGTCGAGACGCTCTTTCAGCCTGGAATGAGCTATGTCCCTTGCCACAACAATTTTACCGTTTAACAAAAGGGGGGTTGCCACCGGGTATTTGCTCAAAATTGCCCTAATTTCATCCATAGGCTTATTCAAGTCTATTCGCACAGCATCTTTTTCGTCTATTTGCGGCAACGGCAGATAGTTCGTGGGATCGGTTTCAAGCTTTTCCAAAAAAATACCGTCACGCGTAATTTTTGCCTTGATGTTTCTGTGGGCGCTGCAGCTTACGCCAAGGCCTATGGGGCAGGATGCTCCGTGCCGTGGAAGTCGCACGACTCTTATATCGTGACAGAAATATTTCCCTCCGAATTGCGCACCGATTCCAAGTTCGCGCGATATTTTCAGCAACTCTGCTTCAAGTTTCATGTCTCTAAAAGCATGCCCCAGCTTATTTCCTTTTTCTGGAAGGGTATCCAGATATCCGGCTGACGCAAGTTTAACTGTCTTTAGATTTGCTTCAGCAGAAGTTCCTCCAACCACGAAAGCAAGATGATAAGGAGGACATGCAGCGGTTCCAAGGGATTTCATTTTACTTTCCATAAAGCCGGCCAGATTCTCAGGGGTCAATATCGCCTTTGTTTCCTGATAAAAGAAGGTTTTATTTGCAGATCCTCCTCCCTTTGCAATAAAAAGAAAATTATATTCATCCCCTTTTGCGGCATATAGTTCTATCTGGGCAGGAAGATTACATCCTGTATTTATTTCATCAAACATTGTTAATGGAGCCAACTGGGAATAACGCAGATTGTTTTTTGTATAAGCATTAAATATCCCTTTTGAAATAGCCTCCTTATCAGAAAAACCGGTCCAGACCTTTTGCCCCTTTTTGCCTATAACGACAGCGGTCCCTGTATCCTGGCACAGGGGAAACACCCCTTGCGCGGAAATAACCGCATTTCTCAGCATCTCAAGGGCAACATATCTGTCGTTTTTAGAAGCTTCAAGATCGTCAACAATCATTGCCAATTGCTTGAGATGAGACGGCCTGAGCAGGTGGGATACATCTTTGAATGCCTGCTCGGCAAGGAGAGTGAGCCCCTCGGGAGCAATTTTCACAATCTCGGTATCCAAAAAGGATTTTAACTCAATATAGTCTGTTGTTATTAAACGATAAGGTGTAAAATTATTTTTTAAGGGAAACATTTCCTGATAGGTAAATTCTGCCATTGCAAACTTCTCATATCTCAAATAAACGATTAGCGATTAGCCGTTAGCTATTAACTAAATTAAATGATTTTAAAAAGTTACAAGTCTTACTTTGATCTGTTGGGTGATAATTTTTCATAAGAGAAAAACTTTAAAATTCAAAGGCTAACGGCTAATGGCTGGTAACTAACTACTCTAATTGCAATTACCACAAATTGCAAAAACAAACAATTTCTTTCGTTCTCTAAAATTGAAGACCTGATTATGCCGATTTTTTTAATTCCTGATCCGTTATTAATGTAGAGCCGGCAGACACCTGCTGTTCAAACATAATTTATAATGCTTTTGTGCGGCAGTTTGGTCCTGACAAAAGCGGGGATAACACACCTTACCGGTCAAAAAATACTGCCATTAAGAGGCTGGAGAGTTCCGGGTTTTCTGTGATTCCTCCATCCGGAACATTTCGCGATCTAATAAAGGAGCTTGATTTCATCATTGGTGAACTCGGCTGCCGGATTATTCAGCTTCTTCCGATCCATTCCACACCCGTCACATATGCCAAAATGGGGCGGTTTGGGAGCCCATATGCAGCCCTTGATTTTACTTCTGTTGATCCCGCCCTTGCTAAGTTTGACCCATGCGCCACTCCCATGAAGCAGTTCATCGAACTGGTGGACGCAATCCATGAACGCAGCGGAAAAATCGTGATAGATATTGCCATCAACCATACAGGTTGGGCTGCCGGTCTCTATGAAACACACCCTGAGTGGCTTATCAGGGATAAAGAAGGACGAATTGAGGTGCCTGGAGCATGGGGCACATTATGGGAAGACCTGACAAGGCTTGAATACACAAAGAAAGACTTATGGCAATACATAGCGGAAATATTTCTTTTATGGTGTAAACGCGGGGTGGACGGTTTTCGATGCGATGCAGGCTACATGATTCCTGTGGCTGCCTGGAAGTATATTGTTTCCGTTATCCGGGACCAATATCATGACACGATTTTCATTCTCGAGGGACTTGGGGGAAAGATTTCTGTTACTCGTGACATATTAAACAAGGCGAATTTCAACCAGGCATACTCGGAGCTGTTTCAAAATTATGACCGCGGCCAGATCGAAGCATATCTTCCAGGGGCTATCGAAATATCCCAGGAAGATGGAATTATGATCCATTTTGCCGAAACTCACGATAACAATCGCCTGGCTGAACGTTCAAGTACCTTTGCCAGAATGCGCACGGCTCTTTGCGCGCTTTGCTCCGTCAATGGGGCTTTCGGCTTTGCCAATGGCGTGGAATGGTTTGCGAGGGGAAAAATCGATGTTCATGACGCTACCCCTCTTAACTGGGGGGGGCAAAAACCAACCAGGTTCAGCATATCAGACGACTTAATACACTGCTCACGATCCATCCTGTTTTTCATGATAAAACAGCTTTGAGATTTATACAAAACCAGGGAAACAACTTTATTGCTCTACTGCGCCACCATATTCCTTCCGGCAAGAAGCTTATAATAGTTGCTAACCTTGATGATAAAAACCAGACTCTTGCCGCATGGGATCCGGGAGAGACCGGCATGGAAGGATCGGCATATCTGGATCTTCTTACAGAAAAAGATGTGGTAATCACCGGGTCAGGCGGAATGCATACTTTTCTTTTAGAACCAGGCAAACCCTGATGACGCTCTCCGTCCAAACCAGCTTTTTGCAGTAACCCTTGACGTTGTGACAGACAAAACAATCACCCGCAAAATTGTGGCGGCCTGTGAAGAGCTTCTAATTCCAGGCGCTATTCGCAGCCTGGCAGACCAGCCTGTTCATTACCCTCTTCCCGTTAAATATAAGGGAGAAATAATTAATCAGAAATTTACAAACTCATTATCTAGTCAACCTGAGGCAGCGGACAATTAAATTTAAGAACGGCTGAAACTCGCACATAAGTGAGCGTAAAGAAATAACTTAGAGCAATCCTTTTATAAAAAGCTTGCTAAAGCCGACATTATTCGACTCAT
>JAYENE010000185.1:0-3849 GCA_034721935.1 Thermodesulfobacteriota bacterium | reverse complement strand
TAAAATGTACGTATAATTATAACACGTACACGTTAAAAAGCAAGAAAAAAAGCACGGTTTTTCAACTAACTCGTGCTTATGGAGTTGAATTTTTGGATTAAAGTGTGCGCTTTATCCGATTTTTAGGTTAATATGCTTTTGATATGTCCCACCTTTGCCGCCTGGAAATTTCATATTTATAACTATCAATTATTATAACGATGATGTCAAGTAAAATTTTGATGTATGAAATAAAAATTAGACAGGAGTTACAAAGAAATGAGATTGTGCCTTATAGTTTGGCTTCATGAGATTTGTTTTTGATGGCTTAATTAGGGTGGAAGGCTTCATGAAGAACATCACAATGATATTACCCAAACTTTTTATATTACGCTGATAACTTTTAGTTTACCATAAAATTTAAAGAGGATACATAGCAAGGTTCTCGCCGCGACTGCTGAAACCGGCGCCTACACCGTCACATTGACGGGGCTGACTTCAGGCACGAAGTATTATGTCAGGGCCTATGCCGCCAATTCAGAAGGGACAGGTTACGGCGATGAGGTGTGGTTTAGTACCAGCAGTGCTGAAACAGTTTCCTTACTCTGGCATGCAGACCTTGCAGAAGAAGGGGCTTGCACATGGTCGACCCCAATTGTTGTAGGCGGCAAGGTCTTTATACAGGACCAGGAAGGGGGTATTACATGTTTTAAGGCATCTGACGGAGAGAAATTGTGGTATAAGAAGATTGCAGAGGCATGCCCCCAGTTGTCACCGGTTTATCGAAATGGGAAGATATTCATGTTCGCGGGATCAACCCTTTACCGGTTAAATCCTGCTGACGGTTCAGTGGAAGAAGAATTTGTCGTCGATGATTATCTGAGTCCCAGTCACCGGCCGTTTCTGATGATCTTGTTTATTTCTCTTCGGGTTCCACCCTTTATGTAATTGATGCTGACACCTTTGAGGAGGTCTGGACCAAACCAATTGGCGGCGCCAATATAGTTATCAATGGGGATATTGTGTTAGTTTTCGCAGATAAGTTCTATGCACTTGGTGCTGCAGACGGAACAGATTTTTGGCAAGTGGATCCGCCTCACGGTGACGGCTTCGGCATAGGTTCGCTCTCCGGTAATATTGTGGCGGTTTTTACCAATGACTGGAGCAGTTCCATGCTCCATGCGTATCGGCTGTCAGCGAATATTTATGAGGGCCCGACTTTGATCTGGTCTGCTGAGATGGGTGACAACACGGCAGATGATTCTCCCCCGGCCATTTTTGGAGACATGGTTTATGGGACTTCAAGGAAAGGAGCGCTCATGGCCTTTGCCTTAGAGGGCGACGGGACCCATGTGTGGGAGCAGACGGTGAGAGGAGATGGGGCGGCGTGCGCACTTCCGATTGCAGTGGATGGGAAGGTCTTTGTCCAGAAGGAAGATCCCGCAGATTACAGTTCGGCTCTTGTCTGTCTGGACGGCGGCACAGGAAACCTCATCTGGGAGACCAATATTGAAACTATGGGTATAGCCTGGGGAGAGCCGGTCCTGGTGGATAACGTGATCTATCTTGCCTGTGACCATATGAAAGGATTGTATGCCTTTGACGCAGGAACAGTAAATGGCAACTGGTACATGATCAAGCATAATCCAGAGCTTACCGGCTCTGACAACGGCTGGGCTCCTGTTTGTCACGCTGATTTCACGGCAGAGCCTACCAGGGGGATAGCACCGCTTGGTGTTGCTTTTACGGATCAGTCCGTGGGTGAAATAACCGACTGGTCGTGGGATTTTGGGGATGCAACAACCAGCACAGAGCGAAGTCCGACTCATATCTACACAAAAGCCGGCACATACACTGTAATTTTAACGGTGACAGGTACAGCAGGCTCGTATAGCGAGACAAAGGCTGATTACATCACGGTGAATCAAAAAGGTGATATCAACGGGGATTACGAGACAGATCTTGCTGATGCTATTTTGGCTTCTCAGGTGCTGTCAAATATGAATCCACCTGAAGTTCGTGCTGATTATAAGTTGTCAGGGGTAGATGTGAATAGTGACAACAGAATAGGTATTGCCGAGATGATCTATATCCTGCAAGTAGCAGCAGGTATACGGTAACACGCGCTCGTAATTCCATGTCTAAGCCACCGGCATTATGCGCAATTCTTGCGCAATGGTGTCGGGGATTTGTTGTGTCTAAGGGGGGAGGGGAAATAATATTTTTGAGAAACCCAGGAGATCTTTAGCTTTGAAAAAGTATAGGGAATATTCGGTTAGTCCTATTGTATTTTTCAGCAGAAAACTTGTCTTGCAAAAAGAAACATAGTGTTTTTTCTACCAGAAGATGTGATGGATGAAAAAATTGCACAATCAGGGTATTCGGACTCTTATCGTTGACGATGACAAGGCCCTTGGAGATATTCTAAAGGATCTGATTGTGAGGGACTTTGTTTCAGTTGAAGCATTCAGCGATGCTGTTGAGGCGATTGAGTTCATAAAAAAAGGGGGATAGGGAGGACGTTCGTTCCGAACGTGCCCAGCTTGTTTTGCAACCCTTCAATATTGATAACCGGTTTTCACACCTTGATGAACTCGTAAAAAGTCCCAAAAACGTCATGCCGGACTTGATAAGCCTGCCCCGTACTTGATACGGGGCATCCAGAACATATTGAAATTACTGGATAGCGCTAAAGCTTCACTACGTGCCCGGCTTTAGCCGGAATGACTAAAAATGGTGTTTTCCGACTTTTTACGAGTTCATCACACCTTGATTCACATGCAAAATTCCTAAGGCATCTAATCTCGCTAATCTCAGCATGCTGCAACCCCTATCATAAGTCAATCAGCACGTCAAGAACGCTCGGAACGAACATCCTCCCTCTTAGTTCAGTGTGTGACGTAAATCATTGACACTATCATTAAGATTGGAATATAAGGATATTAGCGTACCTATGAATTCACCGTATTGTTCTTACAACTACTTCCTGACGGCTTACAAAAAAGCAAAGGAGAGTAACCTATGAAGTATTTTATGGCGGTATCAGCTTTACTTTTCATTTTCTTTTCCAATGCTTTCGTATTTGCACAAGACGGCTTTACCCAGAAGGACAGGGAACTTCTTATTGAACTGAGGGTAAAAATGGGAGAGATTGATAAAAGATTTGATCAAGTGGATAATAGATTTTCATATCTGCGTCAGGATATGAACAAAAGATTTGATCAAGTGGATAAAAGATTCGATGACATGTTCAATTTCTTTTATATTCTCGCGGGGATATTTACCTCGCTGGTGGCAGTGGTTATAGGATTTGCGTACTGGGACAGAAGGACCATGATGAAAGAGGCAAGAAAGGAGGCCATCGACTTTATAGAAAAGGAAGGTATGTTAAGGAGGTTATTGGATGCCATGATAGACCTTTCCCGTCAAGACAGTAAATTAGCTGATGCCCTGAGAAAGTTTAATCTGTTGTGAGATTCTGGATCTTGACTACTATATTTTAAACGGTCATAATTGGAGCTTCTTGCCTCGGAGCGCAAAACCGGAACGACACAGAGGCCGTTCCATACGTTTGGTGTAGTGAACGGCTTCCGACAAGAGGGGTCGGGCCACGCTAAGGCACTATTATTATAGATGAAAGGGGTTGAAAAGGGGTTAATATTGGCTAAATAACGGCGTTTTCTGGGTCAAAAACAAGGCTATTGAGCAGCGGTACATGATGGCAAGAGCAAAGAGGCGCTATATTCCGGTGTATGAATCGTTGAAAAATGGCAACAACATTCGTCAGAATGAGTGGACCCAAAGCATAGCAGTGAGACCTTTGAAAAATGTTCAATTTTGTTCAAGTTCAAGCCTGCCTGTGCGTTGCAC
>JAYENE010000184.1:0-3862 GCA_034721935.1 Thermodesulfobacteriota bacterium | reverse complement strand
GATCTTGATGCATAAGGGTTTGCGAAAACCACAGGCATACCCGTGGATATGTCGAGGATTTTCGCGAATCCTTGATGCGCAAGAGATTGGTGCAGATCGAGTAAAAAATCGCTCAATTTAGGTTAAAATACCTTCTATTCCAATTGAATTATGAACTTTGGTAATCTCCTGAAATTCGTCAAGGGCAACGTGGACGTCGAGGTCAACGTCATCAACAAATCTTTCCAGAGAGTTCATTGTTTCCTCAAGAATCTTTATCCCGTCTGTTTTAAATGCAGTCTGAACAGAGACTGAAATCCCCCCTTCAGGACTTGGCGACAAGACAGGCCTGAAGGATGTGATGAAGTTTACGGCTTTCTGAAACAGACCTTCATTTTTTTGCGTTATGGTGTAACCGGAAAGATGGCCCATTTCATAAAAAAGGGAGATCGCATGATGTGCCTGCTTTCTAAGGTTTTCAGCCTGCTTTTTCTCTTTTAGTTTTCCAGTAAAGGCAGCAAGACTCACTTGTGCCGTCTGTTTGACATTGTATTTATGGCAAAAATCAAGATAATAACGCAGCCACTTAACATAATATCGATGCTGTCTAGCCTTCACACCTCTTTGCTCAATAAAGGAGGTGTACGCACTGTAAATATCGGCTGGGATTTGAAACATGCGATGTTATCTTGTTTTCTGCTTATCGATCATTAATGAGTGATATCCTGTTAGAAATGGCATTACATGGGAGGAAATCCGTTGTCAACTATTTTAGATCATGGTAGATATCAGGAAACTATATAATCACTTGTTAGCGGGCAACACTAAAACTGAAGAGGAAACATGGGAATTAATCTCGATAAACCGAACCTATGGAAGACAGACGTTGCAAAGTCGGTGGACATGTACAATGAATGGTTCATGAAATTTGCACCGGCGGCTTTTAGAACGACCCGGATTCAGACAACAGCGGATGTGGAAGCCACTCTTATTTCCACTGAGAATATGACCAACATTCGACCAGTCACCATGCGGCAGCATCCAGAAATTCTCCCAACTCTCCGCATGTCGACTTGTCCTCCTCTCGCTGTGGATCGCCTTATTGGACTTGCCGGTGTCCCGACTAATCTTGTAAAGAGTATCGAGCTTAAGAAAAAATTACCGCCTCGTATGAGTTCTTCAGACATCGAGATAGGACTATCAAAAATTGCCGATATAATCGAGAAGATGGCAGACCCGGATATCTTTGTTTGGCTTGAGCGCGAAGAAGCACCACATGAGTCTGAAATTCACCGTGCCGCCACAATCGTTGCAGACAGACTTTGCGGGGCTGTCGCAAACCCGATTATCCGCAATGCGCAGGAAAAACGCCAGCTCTCTGCCATTAAGTCTTGGCTTGAAGCAAGAGGGTACAATATGCTACCTGGTGACGATGGGACACATTTTGACGAAATGCCGCCTGGCACCTTCTCTTTCCGCATGAACGTCCCGGTGAAACTTGAAGGTGGTGTAAGAGGCGTGAATATTCCTGTTGATGTCATTATCATGCCGAAGAAAGCCAAGAAAGGTGGCTTTCCGATCTTTTTTGAAGCGAAATCGGCGGGCGATTTTACGAATACCAACAAGCGCCGAAAGGAAGAGGCCGTGAAAATGACGCAACTCCGTTCAACTTATGGAAAAAAGGTTCAGTTCAACCTCTTTCTATGTGGTTACTTCGACAGCGGATACCTTGGTTATGAAGCCGCTGAAGGCATTGATTGGGTCTGGGAGCACCGCATCGATGACCTCGCTCTCTTTGAAATATGATTATGAGACAACCTATAGATATTTTAGAACAAAACCGCATAGAACTTCAGATCGAGCTTGACGCCGGGAAGATCCAGGCTGAGAAAAACCGTCGTGGTCAATTTGCGACACCTACGCCACTATCGCTTGATATCCTTCAATATGCAAAAACCATTTTGCCCGGCAATGCGGAACTGCGATTTCTTGACCCGGCGATTGGGACGGGAGCTTTCTATTCCGCATTAACCACTGTTTTTCCGAGACAACGTATAGCCGAAGCTCTCGGATTTGAGATTGACCCTTATTATGGCAAACCTGCCTCAGATTTATGGAAAAATTTGGGTCTTACAATTAAGATCGCCGATTTCACGCATAACCACCCTTCTCCACGCTTCAATATCGTCATTTGCAATCCACCCTATGTGCGGCATCACCATTTGGAGAACGGATATAAGCTCCGCTTGCAGACCAGAACGAAGGAAGCAAGTGGTATAAAAATTAGCGGGCTAGCAGGACTATATTGTCACTTTCTCGGACAGTCGCACGCATGGATGGCCGATGATGGTATTGCAGGGTGGCTTATACCCAGTGAGTTTATGGACGTGAACTATGGTAAGGCCGTAAAGCATTATCTGCTTAATAAAGTGACGCTTCTACACATTCACCGTTTTGACCCGAACGATGTACAGTTTGCCGATGCATTAGTTTCATCTGCTGTTGTCTGGTTCCGAAAATCACTTCCGCCTAAAAATCATTCCGTTATGTTTTCGTTCGGTGGTACGCTTTTGAAGCCGAATATCACACGCCATATACCGGTTAAGAATCTTTTACAAGAGGCGAAGTGGACACGCTTTCCAAATTTTGGTATCCGCAGCAATAGAGCTGTTCCGACTATTTCAGATTTTTTCCAAATCAAGCGTGGAATAGCGACCGGAGACAATAGTTATTTTATCCTTGACGCTAAAGAAATAGCCTCGCGTAATCTTCCTATGGAAGTGTTCCGGCCGATTTTACCAAGCCCCCGCTATTTGCCTGGCTGCGAGATATTATCGGACAAAAACGGCTTGCCTGTGCTTGAACATCAATTGTTTCTTCTCGACATTCGACTCCCGGAAGATGAGATCGGACGTCGCTTCGGTATGCTGTCATCCTATCTACAATATGGTAAGTCACGCGGGACCCATGAACGTTATATTAGCAGGCATCGTACCCCCTGGTATTCACAGGAAAACCGCCCACCAGCCCCCATCGTTTGTACTTACATGGGACGCGGTGATGCAAAAAGCGGGAGGCCGTTTCGCTTTATTCTTAACAAATCGAAGGCAACTGTGGCGAACGTCTATCTCGCAATGTATCCAACACCGCTTCTTAAACGAGCAATTGATAATGATTCAAAGCTAGTTCATCAAATCTGGGAAGTTCTTAACAAAATCCCACCAGAACAATTGCTTGGTGAGGGGCGTGTATATGGCGGCGGCCTTCATAAACTCGAACCTAAGGAACTATCAAACGTTGATGCCACCGCGATATCTAAGCTGATTCCAAGCTTCAAACTAAATCCTAAAGTCAGACAGCTAAGCCTATTCGACGGTCATGAGGATTTATCCGCTAACGAATAAGGTTAAATTGTGTGAGGAACGAACCACAATCTGGAACAAATGGGGTCAAATCTACTATTGACCCATGTTAGACAAAATGCTATATATTATGGGTGCGGCTCTTTTAAAACGACTTTAGCCTCAAAGAAATCAGTATGTTATCGAATGATGAATTCAAAAAAATCAAAGATTAAGTTAACCATATGCAAGCGACTAAAGGATAAGTGCCCATTATCGCACGTAAACTGGGTAAAAAATAGGCAGGAAAAGGAACAGTCGTGAATATTGACTTCAAGAGCATTATTCGCTTAACATGTTGATTCTAAAGTTATTACTACGAATCTGCTTGCGTGGTTCTAAAAGAGCCGCACCCTTTACATATCGCGGCAATGAAATTCGATTGATATCTGCACGCCGCGCAATAAAAAAAGAAAGGCAGCATTATGAAACCGGAATATGATTTTAGCAAAGGCAAACGAGGTGCAGTTGTTCAGCAGAAA
>JAYENE010000183.1:0-3869 GCA_034721935.1 Thermodesulfobacteriota bacterium | reverse complement strand
GTGAACGGTTACGATAGGAGATAATATAATCATGAAAAAAGAAGATATTTGGATGATAGTCCTTGTTGGTTTTTCGATACTATGGACCGCGGCATTTGGATGGGGTGTTTTTGGTTAAGGGATTGAGCTGCATGCCAGAAAAAATACTTATCGTGGATGACGAACCAAGTGTAGCTGTGCCGCTTCAGTTCCTTATGAAGCAAAACAATTACAATGTTATGGCAGCTTCCAACGGGGAAGAGGCTATTGATAAAATATCAAAATTTAAACCAGACCTGATCTTGCTCGACATCATACATCCCGGTCTTGACGGATTTGAGATTTGCCAGATGGTGCGTGAAAATCCAGAGTGGCAAAACATTAAAATAATCCTTGTCACCACCCAGGTGCGAGAGGTGGATATTGCCAAAGGTATGGCTTTTGGCGCAGATGCTTATATTACAAAACCTTTTTCTAACGCACAAATAATGAAACAGGTTAAAAAGTTACTGAAAGTTAAGATTAGCGATTAGCTCTTATTATTTCAGGTGCTTACCAGCGATTCGATTTTCACCCACGTGCAGCGCAGGCGCTTGCGCCGCGTGTTAGGTGAATGTTGACCTTTAGTAATATATTGAAATTATTGTGCTAACTGCTAAAAGCTAACTGCTAAAAGCTTAATTGAGGTGAAAGACAACTGATGAATCCAAGAAATAAGTTCTGGTGGTTTGCGGCTGTTTCTATTGCAATCACCTTGATAATTCTTTCCAGCCTGTTTATTTTGTTCTGGCATCATTTGTCATTGGAAGAAAAGTCCTTTTTAATCAGTATCACCAAACAACATTTCCTGTATATTTTCAGCGCTGTTTTTCTCATGCTGGCAGGATTGGGGTTTGCGCTTGATGCTATTTTTAATGTTTATATTATTCCCACCAGCAAACTTGTTGAAGAAACCACCCTGATAAATTCGGTCAACCCCTCACACCGGATAAAGCTTGAAGGCAGTGAAGATATAATGAGGCTTGCTCAAATCATTAATGAAGGAGCGGATCGTTTTGAAGAGCTGCAAAAAAATATTGATCAGAAAATCAATCTTGCAAAGTCAAAGGCTATGGAAGAAAAAAACATGCTGGCGGCCATTATGTCGGAATTACCGGAAGGGCTGGTTATCTGTAATGCAGAGGGACGGATTATATTATATAGCAAAAAAGCCAAAGAGTTCCTCACAGAGGCTAATACAATAGGTTTTCCAGGCTATAAGACTGAATCCGGATCAAGAAGATCTTTGATCAAAGACCAGGATAGATTTGTCGGCCTTGGCCGTTCCATTTTCAATGTTATCGACAAAAACCTCATTACCCATTCATTAGACGAAATAGCCGACCAGTTAAAGCATAAACAGACAAATGTAGCCTCATATTTTGTTATTGTGGGCAAATGGAACAAACTCCTGCGCGCTGAAGTAGTCCCTGTTTTAAGCCATTTGAAAAAGTTTACAGGATTTATCATCATCTTTAACGATATCAGCCAGCAGATCGAAACAGATCGCAGAATTAATTCTCTATTCCAGTCCCTTACAAAGAGCATCCGTTCTTCTCTAACAGGCATCAGATCGACAATTGAAGCCATACTTGAATATCCTGATATGGACAAAGAGCAGCTTCAGCAGTTCAGAAAGATTATACACAAAGAATCGATTATCTTAGGGGATATTCTTGATAAAACCGTTTCAGATTATTCAATTAATGTTAAAACTCAATGGCCTCTTTTTCCCATGCTTGACTCTGACCTTGCCTGCTCGATTAAAACCAGGGCCGCAGAGAAACTGGGTCTTATTATTAATATTGAAAAATCTGATGAGCAAAACTGGATTAAGGTTGATACGTATTCTATTATTTTTGCCATGCTTTTTGTGCTGAATAAATTGAAAAGCAAAACAGAGCATAGAGAATTTACCTGTAAACTCGAAAGAAATGGGCAGTTTATAAATTTTGATTACATCTGGCAGGGAGATCCTGTAAAAATTGAAACCTTGCGGGCATGGAGCAAGCATGTGTTGATCATCAAAAACGAAGAGGTCTCAATGACCTTAAAAGAGGTGATATCTCACAATAATGCGGAGATATGGTCCCATTCGTGCGACAACACGACTGATACTGTTCAAAAAAGATCCTATCTTCGCCTGTTGTTACCTGCTGTTGAAACATTCGAGCGTGACAACATTAGAAACATAACGATTTTACCGGAAAGCCGACCGGAATTTTATGATTTTGACATGTTTAATCAGCCCGGCCAGAGTCCTGAAATGGACGATCGGCTGTTGGCTGAAATTACATTTGCGGTTTTTGATACTGAAACTACAGGTCTGGACCCGGCCGGAGGAGATAAAATCATCTCCATTGCATCTGTTCGGGTAGTAAATGGCCGATTATTGCAGGATGAATGCTTTGATCAGTTTGTTGATCCAGAGCGGTCTTTACCTTTTGAATCAACACAGATCCATGGTATTCAACCGGAAATGCTTAAAGGTCGGCCAACTATTGACAAGGTATTGCCCCTGTTTGATCGGTTTGTTGAAGATATGGTTCTTGTCGCTCATAATGCAGCCTTTGATATGCGAATGCTGCAAATATATGAAGCAAAAACAGGTGTAAAATTCATAAATCCTGTGCTGGATACATTGCTGCTTTCAGCGGTTGTCCATCCAGTTCAGCAAGATCATACTTTAGAGGCTATTGCCGGGCGTCTTGGCGTAAGCATTGTCGGCAGGCACACAGCGCTGGGGGATGCAATTGCAACAGGGGAAATATTTATTAAATTGATTCCGCTTCTTGCTAAAATGGGAATATATACTTTAAAAGAGGCCAGAAAAGCTTCTCGAAAAACCTATTACAGCCGTATTAAATATTAGAGGATTAAAATGTAGGATTAAGGGGTAAGGATTAAGGGGTAAGAATTAACGGTCAACCGGAACTGATGTGGTAAAATGACCTTCGTTTTGCCATTTATTCCTTGCTTTAAAGATAGTTATGGCAAAATAAATAAAAAAGTTCTATTTTTTTTGCTCTTAATACCATTGTTAAAACATTGATATCTTAGCGATGGTTTGCGTAACAGATTGATTTTATTGACCACATTGATTTCTGTTGATGGGGTTTAGGCGTCACACCAGTTCCGGTTGAGCCAGAATTAATCCTTAATCCTCTAATCCTTACCTCTAACTTATGGATAAATTAATGATAGACAACAATTATGATCATGCCTCGTTCCCATGCTCCAGCGTGGGAACCCGTATGGTATGCATTTCCACACTGGAGCATGGGAACGAGGAATAGTCGCAAAATATGATTTACTCCAACTTATTGAGAACTTACTATTCCGGCTTTAGATTCCACAAAAGAGGGTTGCAAAGAGGTTAGGGCAAGCAAGAGAGACGATTCGTAATCATTTGGCCAAAATGCCAGAATTGGCAAATCAGCCAAAAGCTGATTTCTTGAGAGGTTTTACAGTCCCCCAAGTGGCTGAAAAGCATGGCTGGCCGGAGCCGATGGTCTGGTCGCTGGCCTTAGAAGGGAAAGACGATCTTCAACGATTCAAGGCGCTTAACTGGGGACTGTGGACATGGGACCTGTGGAACTGGAATGATTGTTTACCCCGTGAAATTCATGTCAATGACAGAGAAGCGTATTTCACTGGGGTGATAAGCGTTTCGGAGATGACTGGCCTGCCCGCCATCGCTCTTGCCCAAAGAAGACAGTCAGCCCCGCTCAAGGCGTTCGCTCAGGCGAGGCGGGCGGGCGCGATTTCCAAAACACCCCTGCCAAAAATGAGACCCGGGTGAATTCGATTTTAATCAATGATTACCTTTGGATTTTAGGTCAAAGCGGCTG
>JAYENE010000182.1:0-3870 GCA_034721935.1 Thermodesulfobacteriota bacterium | reverse complement strand
GGCGGCCCATCTCCTCTACTTCGTGATCAAGGATCATCCTTTCACGGATGGTAACAAGAGGATCGGCTCTTTTCTTTTCCTGTTGTTTCTCAAGAGAAATGACTTGCTGGATCAAAAAAGCTTCAGCAACAAGGCGCTCGTGGCGCTTGCCCTTCTGACGGCTGCCAGTGAACCTGGACAGAAGGAATTGATGATTCGGCTCATTGTGAATCTTATTTCAGAGGAAGGCTGATACTGAAAAGTTTCAGGATTTTTTTATATGTATTCAGAAGACGACCTCATCCCACTATCCGCCTTACAGCACCTGATTTCTTGCGAGCGGCAGTGTACACTGATTCATATAGAGCAGGCATGGAGGGAGAGTAGCACATACGCTCATTGCTTCCGGATAGTGAACGCCGCCGCTGTTGTATGCAAAGCGGTGTGAAAACTGATGGGAAATTAAAGAAGTGATATTGTTAGTATGATAACTTTAAAACAGTTGATCGCGGGCCTCGATACAATCCCCGTAACAACATCATGGTATTTGGCAGATATCAGTGAGGCGAAAGGCAGGCAGGAGTTTTATAAAAGGCAGTCGCCGCAGAGACTAAAATCACTGAAAGAGCATGCCCTTGTTGAGAGTGCGGTGTCGTCAAACCGCATCGAAGGCGTTGAAGTCAATAAAAAGCGCATCGGCACCATCATCTTTGGCAAATCGCTTCTTCACGACAGATCAGAGGAAGAGGTTCGGGGCTACCGAAAAGCACTCGATCTCATATATGAAACGGGGTTAAAGCTGCCTGTTACGGAAAATACCTGCAAGAAGCTGCATCGTCTGATACGCGGCGAGACATGGGATGCGGGTAAATACAAAGAAAAAGATAGCGATATCATCGAAAAACGTCCGGATGGCACATCCAGCATACGTTTTCAAACCGTTCCGGCCGGCAAAACTTCTTCCTGCATGAAAGAACTGATTGATTCATGGCAGGAATGCATACACGAAATAAAGGTTCATCCGCTAATAATACTGGCGGCATTTAATCTGGATTTTCTGTGCATACACCCATTCCGCGACGGAAACGGCAGAGTGTCCCGGCTGCTGATGCTTCTGCAGTGCTATCATCTGGAAATTGAGGTCGGAAGATATATAAGTCTCGAACGTCTTATCGAGCAGAACAAGGAAAGATACTACGAAACATTAAAGCTGAGTTCAAAAGGATGGCATGAAGGCAAATACGACCCCTGGCATTATATCAATTTTGTCTGTTTCATACTCAAAAGCGCTTACAAAGAATTTGAAGTAAGGTTGAGCAGGCTGCCTCAACCAAGGGGTGAGAAGACAGCAATGATTGAAGGCGCTGTTAAAAGTTTTCCCGGCGATTTCAGTGTCGCCGATATACTGCGGAAATGTCCCGGAGTTGGTATTGATATGATACGCAGAGTGCTCAAAGACCTTCAGGCGCAAGGGGTTATTGAATGTCTTGGCCGTGGCAGAAATGCAAAATGGAACAAAATCGGAAATTAGGTAATAACAGTTAATATACGTAATAAATTAGGTAATAAGAGGCGGCATGTATAACGAAGACGACCTTCTTCCCCTCTCTGCTTTACAACATCTCCTATTCTGCGAGCGACAGTGTACTCTGATTCACATCGAGCAGGCATGGGCGGAAAATCTTTTTACCGCCGAAGGTAGAATTATGCACGAGCGGGTTCATACAGCGGACCGGCAATCCAGAGGCAGGGTTCGCATTGAATACAGCATGTGGCTTCGCTCATTGCGGCTTGGGCTGATTGGTAAGGCCGATGTCGTCGAGTTTCATCGAAAGCCGGCTTCACAGAAAGCAGGACCGGCAGAATGGACGCCATTTCCTGTGGAGTACAAACGGGGCAAACCAAAGAAGGATAATTGCGATAAGGTACAGCTTTGCGCTCAGGCTCTGTGTCTCGAAGAAATGCTGAATGTTGAAGTTCCATGCGGCGCTCTTTTTTACGGAAAGAAGCGAAGGAGAACAGATATTACCTTTAATGAAACATTAAGACGGCAGACCGAAGACACGGCAATGCGTCTCCACGAGCTGATTGCATCTGGCCGGACTCCAAAACCAGTCTATACGCCAAAGTGTGACAGTTGCTCACTGGCGAAGATATGCCTGCCGAAAACTATTGAAAGAAAAAGCGCTTTTGTAAAACGCTACTTATCAGGAGCAATTCAAGAATAATGAAAAGACATCTTAATACCCTTTTTGTAACTACGCAGGGAGCCTATCTTGCAAAAGAAGGCGAGTCGGTTATTGTAAGGGTGAAAAAAGAAACCCGCCTGCGCATCCCGGTTCATACGTTAGGAGGCATTGTCTGTTTCGGCAATGTAGGTTGCAGCCCGTTTTTGATGGGATTTTGCGCTGAGCGCGATGTGGCTATCAGCTTTTTATCTGAGTATGGGCGCTTTCTTGCAAGGGTGCAGGGGCCTGTTTCCGGAAATGTCCTGCTTCGGCGGGAGCAGTATCGCAGGGCAGATGACATGACATTTTCTGCCCAAATGGCAAGATCTGTGCTTACGGGCAAACTCGCCAACTGTCGCACTGTATTGCAAAGAGCATTAAGAGACCACTCCGACAAGCTTGACAAGGATCAAGTCAGCCAGGTATCAAAGCAGATTAGCTATTCTCTGAAGCGTTTGCAGGAAGATGTGCCTTTGAATTCCATGCGAGGTATTGAAGGCGATGCAGCGCATGTTTATTTTAAAGTATTTGATCACCTGATCACATCTCAAAAAGAAGACTTCTCTTTTCAGGATCGAAATCGGCGCCCACCATTAGATAATGTAAATTGCCTGCTGTCGTTTTTATACACACTTGTAATGCACGATGTCCGTTCCGCCCTTGAATCTGTGGGATTGGATCCAGCGGTCGGTTTTTTGCACAGAGACCGTCCCGGCAGACCGGGTCTTGCGCTCGACCTGATGGAGGAATTTCGTCCTTTTATTGCGGATCGTTTAACACTTTCGCTGATAAATCTTTCACAGGTGCAGAAAAAAGGATTTAAAAAGTCAGAATCAGGCGCTGTACTTATGGACGATGAAGCAAGAAAAACTGTTTTGGTTGCATACCAGAATCGAAAACAGGATGAGATAATGCATCCGTTTATTGAAGAAAAGATTACAATCGGCTTATTGTTCCATATACAGGCATTATTGCTGGCTCGTTACTTGCGCGGCGATCTGGATGGTTATCCACCTTTTATCTGGAAGTAGGAGAGAGTGGTATGTTTGTACTTGTCAGCTATGATGTTGCCACCAGTAAGGATGGAGGGCAACGTCGCCTACGCAGGGTAGCAAAGGCGTGTCTGGATTATGGACAGCGGGTTCAATATTCCGTTTTTGAGTGTATAGTCGATCCTGCCCAGTGGGCAGTACTACGCCAGAGGTTGATTGATGAGATTGACTCGAAAGAAGATAGTCTGAGGTTTTATTTCCTGGGTTCTAATTGGAGACATCGCGTGGAACATATAGGAGCCAAAAAAACAGTCGATCAGGAGGGGCCGTTGATTGTTTGAAGATCGTTTGCGAACCTGAAGCTCACAAATGGCTATATCCCATATGGCGCCTGTATGGGCGTTGTTTGAGGGCATATATATTGCCAATGGGGTTCGCACTGCTTGTAATATGTTGAAAATATGGAGTCTATCGAAATTGTTCTTTGACAATCGAATATATTATACGTCGAGAAAAGCGGTTTCGCAAAAAACAGAAAATAACCTTTTTAAATTTAATAAGTTAGACAGAAACAGTCGCCCCCCGTGCGGGGGCGTGGATTGAAACCTATGAAGCTGCTGCATGTCTCCATGCAGATCTGTCGCCCCCCGTGCGGGGGCGTGGATTGAAAC
>JAYENE010000181.1:0-3872 GCA_034721935.1 Thermodesulfobacteriota bacterium | reverse complement strand
GGCAGCACAGGACGTCCTGTAAACATTCTGCATGATTTTTATATCCCGGCTTTAACTCTCAGTGTACAATATGATCGTGTGGCCGGATATTTCAGATCAACATCTTTGGCTGCCGCATCACAAGGTTTTTCTGCTTTTACAGCAGCAGGTGGGAAGATGCGGCTCGTTGTCGGCGCTGATCTTGATGAAAACGATGTAAATGCCATACTCCAGGGCGATATACAGCGAATGTCAGAGCGTCTGAACAGTGAGCTGGAATATCGGAAAACATGGCCGGAAGAAGTTGCCCGGGGCGTTGAACTTTTATCATGGATGGTGGCCGAAGGGTATTTAGAGGTTCGGGTCGCATTTCGGATAGATAAAAATACCGGCAAACACATTTCATTTACAAGCGCAACAGATGGATATGTTCATGAAAAATGGGCTGTTTTCAAAGATAAGAATAATAGACGATTATACATTTCAGGATCATTGAATGAATCTCGCAGCGCATTGGTTTTGAACGCAGAAAACATTGATGTCCATGCGGACTGGTGGAGTGATATTGAAAAACAGAGAGCAGATGAGGCTGAACTTGTATTTGAAACAATATGGAACGATCAATCTCCATATCTTCGTGTCATGACCCTGCCTGAAGCGGTAAGGCAGAAAATGATCCGGATCGGACAATCTGTAAAGATTCCAACAGAAATTGATGGCAGCGCCTTATTTAAACCGGAGGTGGAACCGCCATCAGACATTGAAAGACTGAAATTCGCACTGATAAAAGACGGGCCGAAACTGCCGCGAGGGCGATATGTGGGCATGGAAACTTCACCAGTAGAGCCCTGGCCCCACCAGGAGATTGTTGCGTTAAAACTGATTGAGACCTGGCCGTACAGCTATTTGTTGTGTGATGAGGTTGGTCTGGGTAAAACCATTGAAGCCGGCCTTGCTTTTCGATCTTTATATTTATCCGGCTTAGCCAAACGAATTCTTGTTAGTCCCCCTGCAAGTTTAACTAAACAGTGGCACCGGGAGATGGCCTCCAAGTTTTTCCTCCCATTTGCAAGGTCTCTTTCAGGTTCTGCAGTTAAACATGAATATATTTTTCCCTTTGAAGAAACAAAACCATCAAACACCCTGCTGGAGCCGGATTTATGTATTGTATCAACAGGATTGATCAGCAGGAAAGATAGACACCCTGATATTCAGCAGTCCGATTTATTTGATATTATCCTGATTGATGAAGCACATTATGCCCGAAGAAAAAATCCAAGGAACGGAACCCGTGTTCATCCCGGTTTTGGAAATTTATATAAAACAATAAGCAAACAGCTTAGAAAACGCACCAAATCATTGTGGCTGGCAACTGCAACGCCTATGCAAATCGACTGGATCGAAATCTTTGATCTTTTAAATTTGACCAATCGTGTAGGCGCCTTTCAATTGGACCCTTCTTTAACATGGGAATACTATGAGGCGTTAGGCGCTATCGTAAGAGGCCAGGAGATAAATGATTCCCAATGGGAACTGCTCAGGAGATCAATCAAGGCCATAAATCAACATGATCCGTTTTTAAAAAAATATCTTGAAGAAGCTGTCATTGATGGTCGAATAAAAACAACCACAAAACAGTGGATAGAAAGAGGACGGATACCGAGAGGATCAGACCGAAGAAACATCCAAAGGCTTATTTTTTCAGCAGCTCCTTTATCCAGGGTAATGCTCAGGCATACCAGGCCTTTGCTGGAAATATACCGCAAAAAAGGACAACTCGGAGCTAATTTAGCGAAACGTGAAATATTACCTGTCCCCCGAATTGTTTTTAATGAATTGGAAAAGCAGGCCTATAATGAGTTGAAAACCTACTGTAAAGAGTTGACATCACAGATTGCAGCAAATACTCCTGCCGGCAACCCAACACAAAATTTAGGATTTTATTTAAGTTTTTTGAGATTGCGCTTTGCATCCAGTTTATATGCAATTCGTGAAACGGTTCGCAGGCGCAGGGAACGTGTGGCCGCAGCATTAAATCATTTGTCCCGGCATGATGATAAAGTGGGTGATCTCCATGATCTTGAATCAATGGTTACGGGTGATGAAGATATTGATGATGATGATGTATTAAGGGCATTTTTAAAAAACCGCTCACTTAAAGATCTGGAATGGGAAAAAGATAAATTAACCCGGATGTTTTACCCACTTGAAGATTTATCTGAACCTCCATCCAAGTTTAAAGCGTTGCTGAATGTCCTTGATAATAAAAACAGAAAATTGCCGGAAGGACGATTAAAACAGTTAGTCGTTTTCACAAGGTTTTATGACACCTTGCAGGATATAGTAAACAGGCTTAGAAGCATTGATAAATCGATGCTCATTGGCACCTATTCCGGAAAAGGTGGTCAATATGTTGACCCTGTCACAAAACAGCTTCGAGGTATTGAACGGGAAGAAATCAAGCACCGGTTTATGAGGGAAGAAATTGATATCCTGATCTGTACGGACGCTGCTGCTGAAGGCTTAAACCTTCAAACAGCCGATTTTCTGATCAATTATGACCTCCCCTGGAATCCTATGAAGGTTGAGCAACGCATTGGACGTATTGATCGTATCGGGCAAAGATTTGATCGTATTTATGTATTGAATTTATGTTATGCCGACTCAGCGGAACAGATAGTATATGATCGTTTATTGAAACGCTTGATTCAGGCAGGCAGTATTGTGGGAACTCAACAGATTTCAATGCTGCCTGTTCATCCGGATGAATTTAACGACCTTGCGGCAGGCATCCTCAAACCTGAAGAGTTGGAAAAAAGAGCAAAAGAAAGAATAGAACTGCAAAAAAGACGCAATGCCAGTATGGAGACTCCAGTAAAGGATTTGTATGAGATTTATATCAGATTACATAAGAAACGTTTAGACAACCCGCCCCCCGTAGATTTAGGTTCAATATGGGATTGCCTAACAAGCTCAAAATACCTCAAAAATGTTGGTTGCACAGTATCTCAAAACGAAAAAAGATCGCTGATAACACTTCGGGGAATTGCCGGGATTCCGAATGGAGCAGGCTTGACTATTGATAGAACATTATATGATCAAGGTGTCAAAGAACTTGAAGGAATGCTTTATTTTGCATCCTATGGCGATCCAATTTTTGATCATTTGATTGACAAATTTGAAGCCTTTGATCTGCCCAAATCCGTCATACGTTTGACTGAAAAAATCCCTGAAACAAATGCAGAAGTTGTGGCATATGTAGCTGCTGTAATCACCCAAAAAAATGAAACCGATGTTTGCTTGATAACATCATGGAATGATTTACAACATATTCAATTGAATGAAGCCGCAAATCCGTCTGAATATAATATTGATCATCTCAAGAAAAAATTACATGATATGGCGCTGCAGGAATTTAATCCTACCCGTGCTGTTGAACGATTGGAAAAATTGAATCAACGTTCGGCAACGGCTCAATCCATTTTTAACCTTATTGCCGCACGAAGCTTGATACGCCCTTTCGGTTCATCTGAAAACGATAATTTTTGGACAATTATTAAAAATCTTGATGAGTTGATTAATGAACGGGAACGTTTACTTATTCCAAATTTGCCGGTTGAACCGTTAAAATTGATAAGTAATGATCTGTTATTTGATATACAACTCCCTCAGGTTGCAGAAAATACAAACCCGACTGTCCCTATTCAATTGGTTTCCACCGCTGTAGATGCTGCCTGCAGAATCGCAGATGCTATGAAGGTTAAAAAGACAGATTTGACGGTAAGAATGGTAGATTCAAGGATTGAACGGGAGATTGCAAAAACAGTGAAATTATATACTTGAGTTTTCGAAAAATAGTTCTTGACAAGTTTCGTTTGTTTTTACCCAAGAGG
>JAYENE010000180.1:0-3878 GCA_034721935.1 Thermodesulfobacteriota bacterium | reverse complement strand
GTAACCCGTAGGGGCGGGTTACGTGCATCAAATTTCGTAGGGGCGGGTTTACCCCGCCCGAATAGAGTTTATGTTTTCGGTTTTAACAAATTGGTAATGCTCCCCTGAGTTACCTACATCCTCTGGTACAGCTCTTTTATTTTTTCTCTGGTCATAATTTCCCTCCAGCCGGCCCCAAGGGCGTTTTCCCAGAGCGGTTCAAGAACAAGGGCCACATCAACCATTTTTTCAAGCTTATCCTTTTCTATGCCAGCCACAAGATTTCGCGGGAGATTAATGTTGTGTTTCTCCATCATCCGGCGAAATTCATCAACCCATTTTGAGTAGTATTCATCAAGACAATCAAAGACTATGCAGTTGCCTATTCCATGGTGAAAACCAAGCACAAAAGAGAGTCCGTATGACAAGGCATGACATATTCCAACCTGAGAATAGGCAATGCTCATGCCGCCACAGTATGAGGCCATCATCAGTTTATCGTCACTGCCTGTGCCGCCATCTAAAAAAACCTCTCTGCAAAGCTTTAAAGCCTTTTCACCATAAGCTTTGCTGAAAGTATTGAGATATGTGCCGTTTAAAGATTCCACACAATGTATATAACAGTCCATTCCAGTATAAAAACGCTGATCAGCAGGCGCTCCGGCAATCAGTTCAGGATCGAGCACAATCTGATCAAACACTGTGTGATCTGAATTTATTCCCAGCTTTTTTTCAGGACCTGAAAGAACTGTGGTGCGGGACACCTCGGCTCCTGTCCCTGAAAGGGTGGGAATGCCGGCATGATAAATTGCTGGATTTTTTATTAAGTCCCAGCCCTGGTAATCTGCTGAAGAGCCTGGATTTGTGAGCATCAGAGAGACCGCCTTGGCAAGATCCATGGCGCTTCCCCCGCCTATGCCGACAACGCCGTCCGGCAATCTCTTTGAATAGCTCTTAACCTTCTGTGTAAGATCGTCAACATAAGCTGTTTTAGGCTCATCATTAACATTAACCCATAAGATAAAATCTTTGTTTTTTGCAAAACCCCTTTTTGCCAGCCCGCTTTGCTCAAACACATCGTCCACAAGAAAAACAACAAACGAATTGTCGTCTGCCCGTTTGTCGGCAAGAATATCATCAAGCTGGTTAAAACAACCTCTGCCAAAAACAACCCGTGAAACCATTTTGAAATTACGAAACATATAACCATCCTTTCGTTAGAAGTGAGCTAAAGTAGAAAAGACAGGGCCTAAAGTGAGCTAAAGTGCCTAAAATGCCTAAAGTTAATGAATGCACCTCCAGCGCTGCCAATTTTGACTCTGATCCGGACCTTGGCATATAGGCTTAACAATCTGTTTCAAGCGTATAGCGCCAGAATAAACTCAGTAGCTGGTTTCGCCATGTTGGGTTTTTAAAATAGATAGAATACATTAACTTTAGGCACTTTAATATACTTTAGGCACTTTAAGTACTTTAGGCGCTTATAATTCCAACTATCTTCTCTATCCGCTGCTTAATCTCATCCTCTGTCCACGAAAGCTTTATAAGCATTGATATGGTTCTGCTCATTATTTGATCAGATTGAGGAAGATCTATATTTTCATAGTCCGGACGATTTTCGAGCAGCGCGATGGGCAGCTTTGCAGCAGACTTCAGCTTTTTTAAATGATCCCATTGTCTTATATAATGCCAGTTATTGTCATACCAGTAAAAACAGCCGTCAACCCCGGCGTAGGCAAGTTTGCCGGCGATCTTGCGAGCCTTTAATTCGTCTGGAAGAAAAAAAGAAAGAAAGGTAGCTGTGTCCCCTTGTACATCCGGTATCCTTCTAAAGCTGATCTCCGGAAACCGCAACATGGCATCTTTTATGACCTTTTTATGTGCCCGCTGTTTTTTTAGGATATAATCTATCTTTCTCAACTGGGCCAAGCCAACTGCCGCATTCAGCTCGCTGATCCGAAAGTTTGTTCCAAGACTCGGATGGCTTTCAAGCCCTCTGTCACTGCCTGTATGATCATGACCATGGTCTGCATAACCTTCCGCTATTGTATAAAGCTTTTTATCGTCGGTTACAACCGCCCCTCCCTCGCCACACGTAATAGTTTTAACCGGATCAAAGGAAAAACAGCCCATGCGGCCAAATGTGCCTAAAGCCTTTCCGTTAAAAGAGCCGCCAAGCGCCTGACAGGCATCCTCTATCAAAACAAGCCCTTTTTGCTCACAAAGCGCTTTTATTTCATCGATACTGGCCATTGAACCGCATATATGAACCAGCAACACAGCCTTTGTGCGAGGAGTAATAACCGCATTAACAGCATCAGGATTAAGGCACAAAGTCTCATCTATTTCAGCAAAAACCGGGATAGCGCCTGCTCCAAGCACAGCCTCGATAGTTGCTACAAAAGTAAAGGGCGGGACAATCACCTCATCTCCCGCTCCCACTCCGCATGCAGCAAGGGCTATACTCACCGCGGCCGTGCCACTGGAACACAAATGACAATATTGCGCCCCTGTCAGTTTTGCCAGCTCTGCTTCAAAAGCTTTTGCCTTCCAGTGCCCCTTTCGTGCCTGGTCAAAACCATAGCGAAACAATACGCCTGTATCTAACACATCCTGAACCTCTTTCCGCTCCTCATCGCCAAATATTTCAAAACCTGGCATAACATATCTCCTTGTTTTTTTTGACATCTTTCATTTATCACTTATGACTCATAAGTTCTTATAACATACTGAAATAAGGAATCATTCCCCAAAAAGCGAAACCCAGCACGACAGATGTGATGCTTAGGGTTCGGCAAAGAATAAGTTCGCAATTTCAGGTGTTGAGGCGCTCGGCTGACAAGGCGCGAAAAAGCATGAATATCAAGCATATTCAGAATTTTCGCAACGCAGTCAGGCGGGATGCATCGGCGCCTGAAATGTGAAGTTATTTTTTGTCGAGCCCTTAATCTTATTCGTTAAAACCGACTAACTCGAAAAACCATTAAGCCGCTTTAGGCTTCAATTGGCTGACGTTCATACAGCAGGCATTTGTTGCGAGCTTTGGAGAGATGTACGCAATAATACTTGTTCTACCGCATGCGAAAAATCAACAAAAATAAAATAATCTGCGGGATATATATAATCTTCGCCTTCATTATCTATTACACGAATGTAATTAGATTTTGCTGCGCTTTCATCAGGCAAGACTTCATATATCATACGCGGTGTTAATAAATCCGGATCGTCAGTATTGATGCAGATAGCAAATTTTGACTTTGATTTTTGATGTTTTGTCATAACTTTTAGTCTAAGAAACGTTTGACTCTCATCTTCTTTTTTACCTATACCATGCGCCTCAAACCAATGTACTTCGACACGTCTTATCGTACCATCGAATAGGCGAACAGTAGCAGTCCCTTTAAGTTTCCTCCAGCGTGCCTGACCGTATCGTTTTCGTAAAAGAGGAAGTATGTGAATACCACTACCCGCAGCAACTGTTTCGACGTCAGTAATTTCTCCGATAATTTCAAAATACATCAAAATACATTGTTTTATTTGTTGACATCATAAAATATCTTATCTGTAAACTTGGGAAAAGGCAAGAAACTGTTCCCATATTATTTAGTTTTTTCACCGCCCGCTTCGGGCTTCTGGTTACGCTCTACGCCCCGACAAGTCGCTCTGCAAGTACGCCCCGACAAGTCGCTCAAGGCTCAGAAACTCTCTGCAAAATATAAATCACATCTGCCTTTCCGATCCGGTTGTCTGCTTGTTCACCTGTCAATTTATTTTTTTGTAATACTTTAGCGTTATGCAACAAACCATCTGAAATCAAGCTTCGGGTGTGATCAGATTTAAACCTAAGTTGAGCGATTTATTGCGAAGATATGTGCCGAGATCTTGATGCATAAGGGTTT
>JAYENE010000179.1:0-3888 GCA_034721935.1 Thermodesulfobacteriota bacterium | reverse complement strand
CCGTGTTCAAAAGATGCAATGCAAGAGCGCCCTGCGGGCATTGATCGACACAATGGCCACAGCCGATGCATCGTTTCGGATCAACCCTGGCGATCTCCTCAACAGAGATGGCTCCAGTAGGGCAAACGTCCATGCAGGACCCGCAGCCAACACAACTTTCTGAATCCACAAAGGCTTTGAAGTTTGAGCGAGCGGGTTTCTGGTCAATATCCCTGATTCGCTGCTCCAAAAAGCGAAGGCGGGATTCAATGGCCTGTGCCTGTTCTGTCAACGCTCGAAGATCTTGTCTCCGCCCAATTTCGGTTTTTGTGGGCGATATCGATTCGCGTCGAGGTCGCTGGCAAGGGAATGGTTCTGGAGCCATGACTTTCGTTGACATTCTTCTGCCAGGGCCTTTGCCGTGTCCCAGAAGATATTGATAGCTGCGGCCGCGTCTACAACTACGGCCAGACAATACTGTGCCTCGAAATCTTGGCATCTGCTTTTTTGCCTTTTATATTCCCGACAATCTTTCCTTTACCCTGGTCTTCAATACCTGAGGGCAAGATTATAGCCTGCATGGACAGCGCTGAATATATCCTGGACCTCACTGGCATCTCCAATGACTTCCATTTTGGTAACTGCATTTAAGATCTCTTTATCGGGTCCTGGGACCGATCTCATGCCGGACGCCAGGATAACGCTCTGGAAGGGTTTCAAAGACAGTCTCTCCGCATCCTTTTCTACCTCAACGCTGGCAGCCTTGAACTCCTTAACAGTTGTATGCGGCATCAGCGTCACCTTGTCCATCTGGTCAATCCTCATTAGGGCTAATTTCTTTGTAATCATCTCCATCATGCTTCCTATGGGATCTGTTCGCTTTGTGGCAACTACATCATAACCATCCTTGCCTAATTTCTCGGCGATCTCAACCCCAGTCCTGCCGGCCCCGATGACCAGGACCCTCGGCCCTTTTACCTCCTTTTTTCCCTGGAAATACTCTATGGATGTCATGACATGCTGATTGTCAAGACCCTTGATCTCCGGGATATTTTGCATTGCTCCGGTTGCCCACACCAAAAGATCGGGCTGAACCTCCTGAATTAAGGCCGCGTCCACGGCTCTGTTCATAAGAATAGATGCGCCACTCGCCTTTGCCAAATGTTTAAGGCTATCTAATCCATCTTTCATCTTTTCTTTTCCGGGCGCCTGCCATGCGATAGCGAATTGCCCGCCGAGGTGATCCGTTTTCTCTGCCAGCGTAACATGGTGACCACGTCTTGTCATATACAGGGCTGCACTCATACCTGCAGGACCTCCTCCTGCGATCAAAACCTTCATTGGAATGTCTGTTTGCCCCAAAGGAGGCAGACCGATCTCCGGATTTAAATTGCAGCCCAGGGGTTCGCCGCTTTTCATGCGATGGAGACATCCCTGCAAGCAATAGCCGCAATATATGACATCCTCATCCATCCCCTTTTGCCATTTTTCTATCAAATCAGGATCGGCAATAAGAGGTCTTCCAAGGGCCACAAGATCAGCCAGTCTATCATCCATGACCTTGATTACCTTTTCCTTCCTGCCCATCCTGCCGGCGACAATCATGGGAATGGATGTATGATTACGGACCCATGACAATGCATCCATCTGGGGCTTATCCGGGAGACTGGTATGGTGAAAATACCATGGGGGACTGAAACAGGCATTTCCCATGCCCACGTGTATGGCGTTGATTCCGCTTTCTTCCGCCAATTTCAAGAGAGGTAGAAGATCCTCCTGGCTGATACCAAACTCGGGAGACATTTCATTACCTGAGATCCGGAGAATACATGGAAGATCAGGGGTTCCCTGTTTTACTGCTGAAATGGCCTCCCTTGCAAAAAGCAGGCGGTCCCGGCCATATCGGTCTTCTCTTTTATTCAGCTTCCTGTTCAGGAATTGCGAAATGAGATAACCGTGTCCTCCCTGGATCTCTATGATGTCAAATCCTGCTTCTTGTGCTTTTTCGGCAGCCGATTTGTATCCGCCAAGGATTATCTCAATATCTTCTTCGGTAAGGGCCACTGAAACGTTGCCCTCCCTGGCGATACATGTCATGACGCTCGGCGCCTTGGGTTTGCCCCCGATGATTTTGGGAAGTGCGCCAGCTCCGGCATGGTTCAGGTGAAGACACGCAAAACGATTTTCGCTATGCATAACATCAGCAATCTTCTTGAGTTCAACAACGCTTTGAGACAGATGGATACAGGGTTGTTTAGGGTGTTCCCTGCCATCAGCAGTGACCGAAACAGGCTCAATAATTACCAATCCAGGGCCGTTTTTGGCGATCTGTTGATAGAAAATCAACTGGCGGTCTGTCACAGCACCATCAGGATTGCCATATCCGAGCTTGATTGGCGGAAAGATAAACCGATTTACAAGCTTTAGATTACCTAATCTAAATGTTTTGAACATTCTTTTCATGATATGCCTCCTTTTAAGATCTTTGAATTTTGGGCATCCTTCATATAGCCACAAAATAGTTTACACTTTTTTTAAAAAAATCTCACGCAAAGACGCAAAGTTCTTCCAGCAATTTCCGGCCTGAATCAATTTAAAGAGCGGAGCGACATCATTATTCGACGTTCGATGTTTTAGACGTTCGACCTGCCCGCAATGTCTTTGGGTACGCTTGTTAGAAGGTCCTCGTGTCCACGCGGCGCAAGCGCCCCTGCCACGACGAGCGTGAGTACGGCGGGTGCGCTGCGCGTCGACCCAGTGACAATGATCATACCACCATGGTTTGTGATGCATGGCAGGCGGGTGTTGGATGTTCATCTTTTCATATATTCTTTAAGATCCCATGGCGTAAAGGATGCCCCCAGCGGCTAATCCAAAAGTAAGATTAAAGACTTTAATCAGCACAGAATCCTTGAGGCTGTATGAAAGAAGGGGGAGCATGCCGTGCCCGTCCTGTACAAACGATGCGGTGAATAATACGGAAAAGGGTATAAGACCCTGTGCATACATCATCACAAATATGAGATGCGGACCTGATTCCGGAACAATCCCCATTATGGCCGCGATCAGCAATACCCACAGCATATGCTCATGGATAAAACGATCCAGATTCCATAAGGCCAGACCCCAGTGCACAAAAAGAAGGGCTCCAAAAGTCCACAAAAAGACCCGAAACAGGTGTTTCTTTATGATGTGGTCCCAGATATGGGATTCAAGATAATGTTCGGAGCAAACCATAATAATGCATAATGTGCATATAGAAAGAGATATAAAGGTAATGCGTTTCCAGTCCCATGTGGATGGGCCGAGAGTTCCAAGTATGACTAAAATCATAAAAGAGACTGAAAGTATAATGAGAAGGAACCTGGTAAAGGAAAGGCGCTGAAAATTTTCAACAAAATTCGCTGTTCGAAAAATATCACGGATAGTTTCCTGATTATCTCTACCAGGCATGCATTCTTCACAATGGGCATCAATGCATGCTTCGCAAGGGATAATCCCCAGGATAGGGATAATCCTGTCACTTATCCAGGCAAAAACTATTCCGAACACAAACAGCAACCCGAAAAGCGCCAGCGCCGTACCCGGGAACTGAGAAAGCATCACAAATGCCTCATCTCCGGATGTGGCTATCATCCCCCCAACAATGGCGCCAAAAGAGATCATGCCGCGGACATAAAGGCTGACATTCATAAAAGCGCCAAGACAACCAGGCGTAGCGCCTAAGAAAGAGGCTAAGGTATATTGTCTCCACGGACCCCCTTTGATGATGCCAGACATCCGTCCCTTACTGGCCATGTCGATAAAATCGACCAAAAGCATCATCACAAACACAAAAACAGTAATCATAAGTGAATGCTTGAAGACATCTAATAACACAACCATCATCTAAGCCTTATATCGCTCATA
>JAYENE010000178.1:0-15415 GCA_034721935.1 Thermodesulfobacteriota bacterium | reverse complement strand
AGATGCTTTGTTATCGCCGCGGTTAATGTTGTCTTTCCATGATCTATATGACCTATGGTTCCTACATTTAGATGTGGCTTAGCCCGATCAAATTTTTCCTTAGCCATATCATCGCCCTCCCATAATTACCTTAACACTTAAAAGCTCAAAGCTGGTTATTCCCATCTCTCAATATAACCGTTCACGGTTCACAGTTTTTTTCCGGAAACGGCTACAAATTCTTACCACCGATAATGAGCAAACGCCTTGTTTGCTTCGGCCATCTTGTGTGTAGTTTCCTTTTTCTTAACAGAAGCCCCTTTCTTGCTGGCAGCATCTAAAAACTCGCCTGCAAGTTTGCCTGCCATGCTTGTTTCCGATCTATTATGCGCATAACTTATAATCCATCTAATGCCTAAAGCGGTTCGGCGTGACTGACGAATTTCAGTTGGAACCTGATAAGTTGAACCACCAACACGCCGTGACTTTACTTCAATGAGGGGTTTTACATTATCAACGGCTTTTTCGAAAATTTTCAGCGGAACTTCGTTTGTTTTTTTCTCAATGATATCAAATGCATCGTAGAGTATTGATTCCGCCAGACTTTTTTTACCATCCCGCATTATAGATTTTATGAATTTTGCTGCCAGCCTGCTGTTATACTTTGAATCGGGAATAACAATACGTTCAGGTATTTCTCTTCTTCTCGGCATATATTACACCATAATTGTTATTTTGTAATAATTCATAATTGAGGAATTGGGAATTTAGGAATTCGCTTCGCTTAATTGCGAATTTAGGAATTTAGGGATTGAATGTATTCTGTTGATTTCAATTCCTCAATTCCTCAGTTCCTCAGTTCCTCAATCCCTCAATCCCTCAATTCCTCAATTCCTCAATCCCTCAATTCCTTTTCTACTTGGGCCTTTTTGCGCCGTATTTTGATCTGCCTTGTTTTCGGCCCTCAACCCCAAGAGTATCAAGGATTCCCCTGATTATATGATATCTTACACCTGGCAAATCCTTTACACGCCCTCCACGAACAAGAACTACAGAATGCTCCTGAAGATTATGGCCTATGCCTGGAATATAGGCTGTAACCTCAACGCCGGTAGTCAACCTGACCCTGGCAACTTTTCGCAAAGCAGAATTGGGTTTTTTGGGAGTCGAAGTATAAACACGCGTACATACCCCCCTCTTTTGTGGGGCTTTCTTTAGCGCTGGTGTGCCGGTCTTCTTCTTTACCCGCTTTCTGCCCTGTCTAACTAACTGGTTAATAGTCGGCATATTCTCCTCTTAACCTACTGTATAATCACTATATAATATATTTGCAAAGCTCCGCCGGCCGGAATCAGCCGAATGATATCTAACAAAGTCCTTAAGTTTTTGACAAACTCGTAAAAAGTCGAATCCGGCCAGTATGTCATTTCGACCCGCCTGCCAAGGCTTGGCGCTGGCGGGCAGGCCTCAGGGAGAAATCTTATATTTTAAATGCCCTGCAGAACAAGGATTTCTCGTTTCGCTCGAAATTACATGTTTAGGAAACTTTTTACGAGAGCATCAAGTTTTGACAAAACTGTTTTTTTATATACATAGTATCTTATTGTCAAGCATTTTGTGCAATAACTTTGATGGCCTCGTAAAAAGTACTTATTTCACAGATCAATGTAAAACTGCTTTGTGTAATTTTGCGTAATTACTAGATTTCAGCTTTCGCCGGAATGACAAAATTGCGTGTTTTCGACTTTTTATGAGTTCATCAACTTTAGGGTAAATATTTTTGTAACCTTTCACGGTTAACCACGCCAGGTCGTGGTTGATCAAGTTTTCTGATCCACAACTGCATCATGATACAGGTAAAAACCTGTGCCAGCAGGAATAATTCTCCCCATTATTACATTTTCCTTAAGACCGCGTAAATAATCGACAGCGCCGGCAATGCTGGCATCTGTCAGGACTTTAGTCGTTTCCTGAAACGAAGCCGCAGAAACAAAACTGTCTGTGCTGAGCGATGCTTTAGTAATCCCAAGAATAAGTGGTTCCGCTACAGCGGGTTTCCCGCCTTTTTCGATTACCGCCCTGTTAACATCTTCAAATTTGGTTTTTTCCATCTGCTCTTCAACAACAAAATCTGTATCTCCGGCATCAACAACCTTAACACGTCTCATCATCTGCCGAACGATTACCTCTATATGCTTATCATTAATCTGGACGCCCTGCAAACGGTACACTTCCTGAACTTCATCAACAAGATAGCGGGCCAGCGCTATCTCACCCTTGATATTTAAAATATCCTGCGGTATAGCTGAACCACTGATAATAGCTTCTCCTGCTCTGATATAATCACCTTCAAAAATATTTATATATTTGCCGCGTTGAATAAGATATTCCTTTTTATCGCCGATATCTACGGGAGTTATAGTTACTTTCTGTTTATCCTTTTTTGTGCTTTTTGATATGGAAACATATCCATCTATTTCGCTCAAAACAGCAATCTCTTTTGGCTTACGCACCTCAAAAAGCTCGGCCACCCTTGGAAGACCACCTGTAATATCCTTGGTTTTAGATGTTGCCCGCGGAAGTTTGGCAAGAATAGTGCCGGCTTTAATTTCATCTCCTTCATCAACCAAAAGGATCGCATTCACAGGCAGCAAATAGCGCGCAACCCCCTTTGATTCCGCAAGTTTGCCTGTTTTGCCGGATTTGTCTTTAATAGAAATCCTTGGAACATCATCCACGGTTTTGCTTTCGATAATCATGCGGCTTGATTTGCCTGTAACAGGATCCACCTTTTCCTGCATAGTCTTTCCAGGCACAATGTCGCCAAATTTAATAATTCCGTCAATCTCAGTAATAATTGGTGTTGTGTACGGGTCCCACTTTGCAAGAAGCTCGCCGACCTTGACCTTCTGCCCATCACCCACAACAATATGAGCGCCATATATAACAGGAAACAGCCCTCTTTCTCGCCCTTTATTATCCATTATAGCAAATTCACCGCCGCGGCGGTCCATAACCACAAATTCATTTTCATCATTTTTTACAACGTTAAGGTCCACATACTTTATAGTTCCACTTATTTGAGCTTTTATATCCGCCTGTTCAGCTCGACGACTGGCCGTTCCGCCAATGTGAAAGGTCCGCATGGTCAATTGTGTTCCCGGCTCACCGATCGATTGAGCAGCCATAATTCCCACAGCCTGACCTATTTCAACTGTTCTTCCATGAGAAATGTCCCGTCCATAGCATTTAGCGCATACACCATGTTTTGACTTGCATGTCAGAACCGACCTTATCTTTACTTTTACCAGGCCGGCATCTTCAACCCTCTGCACCAATGCTTCGTTGAACTCCTCTCCATTCTTTACAAGCACCTCGTCCGTAAATGGATCACGGACATCCTCCATGGCAACGCGGCCTAAAATACGTTCGCCGAGACGCTGGATAATTTCTCCTCCTTCCATCAATGATTCAACCTCAACCCCCAACATCGTCCCGCAATCCTCTTCCATTACCGCGCAGTCTTGAGCAACATCTGCAAGCCGCCTTGTAAGATATCCTGAGTTCGCCGTCTTTAACGCCGTATCTGCAAGACCCTTTCTGGCGCCATGGGTTGAAATAAAATATTGAAGCACGGAAAGTCCTTCCCTGAAATTAGCGGTAATAGGAGTTTCGATAATCTCACCCGAGGGCTTTGCCATAAGACCGCGCATACCTGCCAATTGGCGCATCTGATCCTTACTGCCCCTGGCGCCTGACTCAGCCATCATATATATGGGATTGAAACTTTCCCTGACAACGGGCTTTCCCTTTTTATCAAGAACCAAAGCCCCTTTCTTATCTATTATCGGAGCCATCTTCATGGCTTCCATCATCTCATTGGCCACATCATCAGTCGCCTTTGCCCATATATCCACGACCTTATTATATTTTTCACCCTGGGTTATTAAACCTTCGATATACTGCCTGCTTATTTCGTTGACCTGGTTTTCCGCCTTTTTTAGAATATCCCATTTGGTCTCCGGAATGATCATACCGTCAATCGAAATGGAAAGACCCCCTTTTGTTGAGTATCTGTAACCAATATCTTTCAACCTGTCGGAAAGGATGACCGTGGCCTTTGGCCCGCGATTCCTGTATACATAATCAACAAGACCGCGCAGCGCTTTTTTATTCATCACCTTGTTGACTGTATAAAAAGGTATCTCAGGACGTTTGCTGATTATTTCAAAAATATGATAACCGTCGTTGGCAAATATTATGTCGCTGATTTCGCCGGGTGCAAGAGAAAAAATCGCGTCAATCTCAACATCTTTTATATCAAATATCCTCTTAAACTCATCCTTTACAAGTAAGCCTAAAATCCCATTATTTTCCTTGTCAAGGCTCTGAGAATACTTATTCACCATATCCACAAAAACAGCCCCTGACTTTATCTTTTTAAGCACAAACTCTATTTCATCCTCGGAAGAAACCATGATATGTCTTATCGACAAAATGTTATCATGAGGCATGATTTCCCACAAAAGAATACGTCCCACCGTTGTGTCTACCCTTTCCCCACCTATCCGAACAACAATCCTGGCATGGAGATCAACCGCTTTTGAATCATATGCAGACCTGACCTCATCAGGATTGGCAAAAATTTTGCCTTCACCTTTAAGCCCCTCTATCTCTCTTGTCATATAATAGATGCCAAGAACAATGTCCTGGTTTGGAATAATAATCGGACTTCCATTTGCAGGGGAAAGAATATTATTGCTGGACAGCATTAAAACCCTGGCCTCTATCTGGGCTTCTACAGAAAGAGGCACATGAACAGCCATCTGATCGCCGTCAAAGTCGGCATTAAATGCAGTGCAAACCAGGGGATGCAAGGCAATGGCCTTGCCTTCAATCAGGATAGGCTCAAAGGCCTGAATACCCAACCGATGGAGCGTGGGCGCGCGGTTAAGCATAACCGGATACTCCTTAACCACCTCATCCAGGGTATCCCAAACTTCCGGAATCTCGCGTTCTACCATCTTCTTGGCGCTTTTTACCGTGGAAACAAGCCCTTTCTGCTCAAGACGACAATAAACAAAAGGCTTGAATAACTCTAATGCCATCTTCTTTGGCAGGCCGCACTGGTGAAGCCTGAGATCCGGTCCAACTGTTATAACGGTACGGCCGGAATAATCCACCCTCTTCCCAAGCAAATTCTGGCGAAAACGGCCCTGCTTTCCCTTTAAAGTATCACTAAGAGATTTTAACGGTCGCTTGTTGGTCCCTGTAATAACTCTGCCATGCCTGCCGTTATCAAACAGAACATCAACCGATTCTTGAAGCATCCTTTTTTCATTTCGAACAATAACATCCGGAGCCTTTAAGTCGATCAGGCGTTTTAAACGATTATTTCGGTTAATGACCCTGCGATAAAGGTCATTTAGATCAGATGTGGCAAATCTACCGCCCTCAAGAGGAACCAGCGGGCGCAAATCAGGTGGAAGAACGGGAATAACATCCATTATCATCCAGACAGGGTCCAATCCTGATCGCCTGAATGCATCGATTATCTTGACCCGTTTGGCAAGTTTTTGACGCTTTGCCACTGAATTCGTGGCTCGAATATCTTCCCTCAGTTTTTTATATTCTTCATCAATATCTATTCTTTTCAGAAGTTCCTTTACAGCCTCAGCCCCTATGCCTGCTTCAAACTTTGCCCCATAAGTCTCAAGAGCTTCATGATATTTATCTTCCGACAAAAGCTGGCCACAGGTTAAATCCGTGTCCTTTGGATCAATAACAATATAGTTGTCAAAGTAAAGAACCTTTTCAATATTTTTAAGGGTAAGATCCAGCAGATTGCCGATCTTGCTTGGAAGACTTTTTAAAAACCATATATGTGCGCAAGGGGTGGCAAGTTTAATATGCGCCATACGCTCTCTTCGCACCTTGGACTGAATGACCTCCACTCCGCACTTTTCACAAATAACCCCCCTGTGTTTCATGCGTTTGTACTTGCCGCAGTTGCATTCATAGTCCTTGGTGGGGCCAAAAATCTTTGCGCAGAAAAGACCATCTCGTTCTGGTTTAAATGTGCGATAATTGACTGTCTCCGGCTTTTTAATCTCTCCGTGCGACCATTTTAGAATCTGCTCCGGCGATGCCAGCCCAATCCGAACACCTGAATAATGTTTTGGATTAACAGGTTTTGCAAAAAAATCGTATATAGTTTCCATTTTTATATTCCCTAGTCAAATCACCACACTCAGAGGAGGTGGCTTGTTTTATTTATCCTGAAAGGGACCCTGTTTTGAACGCCTAAAGTGAGCTAAAGCGCCTAAAATGCCTAAAGTTAAGGTATTCTACCATTTTTATATAAAGATTTCTTTGAGCCATTAATACATAGTAAGAGAACTGCTTCTATTTCTGTGTTATCAATTAGCACGCCGAAGGCGTACCATAACTTTAGGCGCTTTAGGCGCTTGTAAATAGAGTCTGAACGAAAACCCACGTTTTCGTTCAGACTCTATTTACTCCTTTTCTTCGATAAGGGCTACGTCCAGACCCAAACTCTGCAACTCTTTTGTCAAAACCTTGAAAGACTCGGGTATGCCGGGTTCCAGTATGTTTTGACCTTTTACAATCTTTTCATACATGCGTGTTCTCCCTGCCATGTCATCAGACTTAACCGTTAGAAACTCCTGCAGCGCATAAGCTGCCCCATAAGCCTCCATTGCCCAAACCTCCATTTCACCAAGTCGCTGGCCTCCAAACTGGGCCTTCCCTCCCAGAGGCTGCTGGGTTACAAGTGAATAGGGCCCGATGGATCTTGCATGCATCTTGTCATCAACAAGATGATAAAGTTTTAACATATACATTGTGCCAACAGTAATTTTTTCATTAAAAGGCTTGCCTGTGCGGCCATCATATAATGTAACCTGACCGGATGTACTCAGTCCAGCCTCATTCAGAAGAGTCTTGATTTCATCCTCGTTTGCACCGTCAAAAACCGGTGTTGCCATGTGAACGCCTTTTTTATAATTCTTTGCAAAATGGCAGAGTTCATTATCAGACAGGCTGTCAATTACATCCAATTCTGTCTCGGCCGAGAATGTCCGCTTCATTTTCTCTCTAAGGGCTTTGATTTTTTGTTCCTCAACCAACCTGTTGATTTGATCGCCAAGGCCTTGAGCGGCATAACCAAGGTGAATTTCCAGGATCTGTCCAACGTTCATCCTGGAAGGGACTCCCAACGGATTAAGCACCATATCAACAGTAGCGCCGTCGCTAAAGTAAGGGGCGTCTTCCTGAGGAAGACTTTTAGAGACAACCCCCTTATTGCCGTGGCGACCCGCCATCTTGTCACCAACCGAAAGCTTCCGTTTTATCGCCACATAAACCTTGACCATCTTAATAACGCCCGCAAGAAGGTCGTCACCTTTTTCAAATCGACCAACTTTCCGCTCAAAAGCCTCCCTGCAAAGTTCACGTTGATGTCTATACATCTCCAGGATGTCGTGTACCTGCTCGGTGCGTTTTGGATCCTTTAAAACGATTCCTTCAAGATGAGCCGTCGATATCCCGGCAAGCATGTTTGAATCTATCTTTGCATCCTTTGCAAGCAATACCTTTCTATTCCTCTTCAATTGTGATAAACATATTTGTCCTGCCAGTAATTTTTCAAGACGACCGCGGACCACATCATCAATTACTCTAAGCTCATCGTCTCTGTCTCTTTTAAGAGCGGTGATTTCCGCATCTTCGATCATGGATGTACGCTCATCTTTTTCAGTGCCCCGCCTCGAAAATACCTTGGCATCAATAACTATTCCTTCGACTCCCGGCGGCACCCTCAGAGAGGTATCCTTAACATCTCCGGCTTTTTCGCCAAATATGGCGCGCAACAGCTTTTCTTCAGGAGAAAGCTGAGATTCACCCTTTGGAGTAATTTTACCCACCAGGATGTCACCCTGACCGACTTCGGCGCCAAGTCTTATAATACCGCTTTCATCCAGGTCCTTTAACGCTTCATCTCCAACATTAGGAATGTCACGTGTAATATCCTCTTTCCCAAGCTTGGTATCTCTCGCTACAACTTCAAATTCTTCAATGTGAACCGATGTATAGATTCCGTCCCTTAAAAGTCTTTCATTAACAAGGATGGAATCCTCATAATTATAACCGCCCCACGGCATAAAAGCCACGGTTACATTCTTGCCAAGCGCAAGTTCACCTTTATCTGTTGCGGGTCCGTCCGCAATTATCTCTCCGGCTTTTACTTTTTGACCTTTTCTGACGATCGGCCGGTGGTTAAAGCATGTATTCTGATTGGAACGTATAAATTTTGAAAGGTTATAAATCGTCACAGGCTTTTGACAGCCGTTATCAGATGGACCGGGATAATCATGCTTTACAACTATGCGAGAAGCGTCCACGTCAATAACTATGCCGTCTCGCTGAGCAACTATTGCTGCACCTGAATCCTTTGCGACTACTCCTTCAATTCCTGTCCCAACCAAAGGCGCCTGGTTAACAAGTAAAGGCACTGCCTGGCGCTGCATGTTTGACCCCATTAACGCTCTGTTTGCATCATCATTTTCCAAAAAAGGAATAAGGGATGCAGATACACTTACTAACTGATTGGGAGAGATATCCATCAACTCAATATCTTCCCGTTTAATCATCATAAATTCACCCGCCACACGTGATGTTACCAGTGGATTAATATATTTCCCTTTTTTATCAATAGGAGCATTGCCCTGCGCAATCGGATGTTTCTTTTCTTCAAACGCGGTAAGAAACCTGATATCATTAGTTACTGTAGCATTTTTAACAACGCTGTATGGTGTTTCAATAAATCCATATTCATTAACACTGGCATAGGTGCTAAGAGAAACAATAAGGCCGATGTTGGGACCTTCCGGGGTTTCAATAGGGCAGATTCTCCCGTAATGGGATGGATGCACATCCCTGACCTCAAAACCCGCGCGTTCACGAGTCAGCCCACCGGGTCCAAGAGCGCTAAGTCGCCGTTTATGAGTCATTTCTGAAAGAAGGTTGGTCTGATCCATAAACTGGCTAAGCTGACTTGTTCCGAAAAACTCTTTAACAACAGCGGAAACCGGTTTTGAATTAACAAGGTCATGGGGCATAAGAGCATCGACCTCCTGCAGGCTCATCCTCTCTTTAATTGCTCGTTCCATACGGACCAGTCCGATACGATACTGATTTTCAAGGAGTTCGCCAACCGCACGCACCCTCCGATTCCCCAGGTGATCAATATCATCAACAGCCCCTTTGGTGTCCTTGAGCTCTACAAGGGTTTTTGCTGTAAGAAGTATATCCTCTTTTCTTAATATCCTTAAATCGACCAGCGTATTAATGCCAAGGCGCAGATTAATCTTCATACGGCCCACACCGGAAAGATCATAATAGGTTGACTTGAAAAACAGGTTGTCAAGAAACTGTTGGGCCACCTCGGGTACAGGAGGATTTCCAGGTCTAAGCCTTCTGTATATTTCAACCAGCGCCTCCACTTTTTTTTCAACCATATCCAGCAAAAGGGTTCTGCGTATAGAATCACTGGTGTGCACACCATCAATAAAGAGCAACTCAAACTGGTTTATACCGGCATCTTTCAACTTTTCCAAAGCTTCATCATCAACAGTTTCATTGCATTTGACGACAGGGCTTCCGGTATCCGGACTATGTATCGTCGATGCAAATACCTTGCCTAAAATATATTCAGTATCTATCGAAATACTTTCTATATTTACCGATTTCATTCGTTTAACTGAACGCTGGGTAATTATTCGGCCTTTTGTTACAATAATCTCTCCGGTTTCAGGACATTTGATATCCTGGGCAGCACGCTGACCCTTAAGGCTATCCTGAACAAGGCTGCTTGCGCTCTTGAATTCCTTGAAATAACCCCTGCCGTGTAAAATAATCTTTTCAGTTTTATAGAAATAGGCAAGAATATCTTCGGAAGAATAGCCAAAGGCCTTGAAAAGCATTGTAATAGGAAATTTACGTCGTCTGTCAATCCTGATATAAACTATACCTTTATGATCTATTTCCATATCAATCCAGGAACCACGCACAGGAATGATTCTGGAGGTATATATTATCTTGCCGCTGGGATGTGTCTTCCCTTTGTCATGATCGAAAAAAACACCGGATGACCGGTGAAGCTGGCTTACTACAACCCGTTCAGTTCCATTAACGATAAATGTGCCCCTTTTCGTCATCAAGGGAATAGTCCCGAAGTATATCTCCTGTTCTTTTATATCGCGGATATTGGAAGTTTGTGCCTCCTTATCGATATCATACACCACAAGCCTCACGGTAATACGTGTGGGTATTTCGTAAGTCATACCCCTGTGGACGCATTCCTCTAAATTATGCTTAACCTCGCAGAGTCTGTAAGATACAAATTCAAGGGAAGCGCTTCCGGTAAAGTCTTTTATCGGAAATACAGATTTGAATACAGACTGCAATCCAATATCCTTTCGCTTTTCAGGTGGAACATCCTTTTGCAAAAAACGTTCGAACGATTCCATTTGCATACTTATAAGGTTTGGAATCTCAATGATCTTCCGTATCTTGCCAAAGTTTTTCCTTATTCGTTTACTCGCCAAAGAGCTTTCCGACATAGTATCTCCAAAAATATTAGCGGTTAGTTTGTCCCAATAATGAACTTATAAAATCCCACGCGCAGCGCAGGCGCTTGCGCCGCGTGAATTTCAAGCATCAAATTACAAATAAATCCCCTGTCTGCGTGCGGACACGCACAGGCAGGCAAGTTTCAATATTCAATGACCCAAAAAGCTTCGCTTTGCATTTAGCTATTGGCTATTGGCTAAAGGTAGCCAATGGCTCCTTCATATACGGATTTGGAATTTTGAGTTTTGGTCATTGTAATTTATTTGATATTTGTGATTTGTTGTTTGTTATTTTAATTCAACCTGGGCTCCGGCTTCTTCAAGCTGGGTCTTTATTTTTTCTGCCTCATCTTTGGCAATACCTTCCTTAACCGGCCCAGGAACTCCATCGACTAAAGCTTTGGCATCTTTAAGCCCGAGGCCGGTAATAGCCCTGACCTCCTTGATCACCTGAATTTTCTTCTCACCAAAACTGGTTAGAACAACGTCAAACTCTGTCTTTACTTCAGCCTGGGCGCCTGCGTCTGCATCAACAGCGCCTCCGGCCATCATCGCAACAGGCGCTGCAGCGGAAACACCGAACTTTTCCTCCATTTCCTTAACAAGTTCAGACAGGTCAAGTACTGACATGTTTGCTATAAACTCAATAACATCCTCTTTGGTAATATCTGCCATTTTATTTTTCCTCCAGAAATATTATTTGGACTTGGTTTTAACTTCGGTCAACAACAACTGTGCATGCTGTTTGTGAACTATACCTATTCTTAATCAAAATTGATGATTGCCTGCCATTGCCTGCCCGCCATCGCTCTCGCCGTAGCCAGACATGCGAAATTCAAGAGCTTGTGCTCAAGCGAGGCAGGCGGGATAGAATATCATCAATCATCAGGCAGCCTCTTTTTGCTCCTTTATTGCCTGCAAAACATTTAACAACCTTCTGGGCATGTCGTTTAATGCTCTTACAAACGCAGATGGAACGCCGCTCATAACTGAAAGCAGGCTGCCCAAAAGCGCCTCACGCGAAGGCAGAGCCGACAGCTTCTTAATTGTGCTAAGGTCAAGTATCTTGCCGTTCATTACGCCGACTTTAATCTCAAGCAATTCGTGCTTGTCTGCAAACTCAGTCAATATCTTGGCTGGACTTACAGGATCATCACAACTTAAGGCAACAGCGCTTGGGCCTTTAAAACTATCTTTTATTAATGAAATATCGGTCTCTTCAGAAGCTCTGATAAGAAGAGCGTTTTTGACCACCTTATATTCGACCCCTGATTGCTTAAGCTTTCCGCGCAACTCATTAATTTTTTCAACATCAAGGCCCTTGTAATCTGTAAGGATTAAAACCTTGGACTCCAAAAACCTTTTGCGAATATCTTCTACAATTTTTTTCTTTTCATCTATCTTCAAAAATGACCACACCTCCTTTCCTAAGGGTTCGCTCAAAAATAACTTCACATTTTAAGCGCCGATGCATCCCGCCTGACTGCGTTGCGAAAGCTCGGAATATGCCTGATATTCCTGCGCTTTCGCGCCTTGCCAGCCGGGCGCCTCAACACTTAAAATTGCGAACTTATTTTTGAGCGAACCCTAACCTGTCAAAAACCGGAGGAAACTTTTCAATCACAAATCTGTCTCGGTAGGCCGGCGATTCCGATTAAACACAAAAAATGCACCTACGGTCTTTGACAGCAGTATTATTAATCCTGCAAAGTGAAACCTTTGCAAAACGGAAACTCCTGGAAGCTTCACTAAAAATGAAAAGTGAAAAATAAAGAGTTACAAACATCGCTTCAATTCTTTATCCTTCACTCTGTCCTTATTTTTTAATATTACCTAAGTTGAGCGATTTATTGCGAAGATATGTGCCGAGATCTTGATGCATAAGGGTTTGCGAAAACCACAGGCATACCCGTGGATATGTCGAGGATTTTCGCGAATCCTTGATGCGCAAGAGATCGGTGCAGATCGAGTAAAAAATCGCTCAATTTAGGTATTATTTGGCTAAGTCCTTGACGCTGGCTGTATCTATCTTTACTCCCGGCCCCATGGTCGTTGATATTGCAATGCCTCTCAGGTAGGCTCCTTTGCTGGAAGCAGGCTTGAGACGTATAATAGCCTCTAACAAGGCCGTTAAATTCTGAACAATCTTTTCTGCCCCAAAAGAAACCTTGCCCATGGGAACATGAATTATCCCTGCTTTTTCAACCCTAAAATCTATCTTACCCGCTTTGAGCTCGTCAACCGCCCTGGCAACATCAAAAGTAACTGTTCCCGTCTTTGCATTCGGCATAAGCCCTCTTGGTCCAAGAAGTCTCCCTATCTTTCCCACGGAACTCATCATGTCCGGAGTGGCAACAGCCTTGTCAAAGTCAAACCATCCGTCTTTAATTTTTTCAATCAGATCGTCACTTCCGACAAAATCTGCGCCGGCATCAAGTGCCTCCTGTTCCTTCTCTCCTTTGGCAAACACAATAACCTTAATCTTCTTGCCAAGGCCATTAGGTAAAACAACCGTCCCTCGAACCATCTGATCGGCATGTCTGGGATCAACACCCAGACGGATCGCAATATCAATAGTTTCATCAAATTTGGTATACGATGAATCTATTGCCCTCTTCACAGCCTCAACAAAATGATACCTTGTTTCATTAGCCACCTTTTTACTGGATTCTAAATATTTCTTTCCCCTCTTTGGCATTTTTTTTATGCACTCCTTATCTCAGACAACATCAATGCCCATACTTCTGGCTGTACCCGCAATTATTTTGCATGCAGCGTTCAAATCATAAGCGTTCAAATCAATCATCTTCTGCCTGGCTATCTCTTCGACCTGCTGTCGGCTAACCTCACCGACTGTATCACGCTTTGGATCAACTGCGCCCTTGGCTATCTTCGCCGCCTGTTTCAAAAGGACGGCGGCAGGCGGCGTTTTAGTGATAAATGTAAATGTTCTATCCTGATAAACAGTTATAACAACCGGTATAATCATCCCCGCATCATTAGCTGTCCTGGCATTAAAAGCTTTACAAAAATCCATTATATTTACTCCATGCTGCCCCAGGGCAGGACCGATTGGAGGAGATGGATTTGCCTGACCGGCTGTAACCTGAAGTTTTATCTGCGCAATAATCTTTTTTGCCATTTTCTTTTACTCCTAATATGAACTTAGCCCCCTATCGGGCGAGCTTTTAGGCTGTAATTGTATTGTTGTTTCGTAGGGGCGATCCTTGTGATCGCCCTGATTAGGGACGAAGTGATCGCCCTAATCAGGGCGAACACAAGATTCGCCCCTACATTGTGCTGATAGCCTCCAACCTATTGATAAAATTGACCATAAAATGGAAATTCCTATACTATGAACTTAGTTCGCTTCGCTCACAATTGGTCGAGTTGTCGAGTAGGAAATTGGTCGGGTAGGGAAATGGTTGACCACTCGACTACTCAAATGGTCGAGTGAGAAAATAGTCGAGTCGTCGAGTTGTAAGGGTTCTTGAACCACTCAACTACTCAACCATTTCCCTACCCGACCAATTTTATAGCTTTGCAACTTGTACAAATTCCAATTCTACAGGTGTTGAACGACCGAATATACTTACCAGAACCCTTATCTTCCCCTTTTCAGGATTAACCTCTTCTACTATTCCGTTAAAGTTAGTAAAAGGGCCGTCTATAACACGAATTTCATCTCCGTACTCAAAAAAGAATTTCGGCTTTGGCTTAAGTTTGCCGCTCTCCATACAGCTTAAAATTTGCTCGGCCTCCTCGTCGGAGATGGGGCTCGGCTTTTCTTTACCGCCTAAAAATCCGGTAACCTTCGCTGTATCATTTACTATATGCCATGTTTCATCATCGAGCTCCATTTTAACCAAAATATATCCCGGATAGAACTTACGCAACGATTCCTTTTTTTTTCCTTTTACCAGTTCAACTATTTTCTCAGTTGGCACAACAATTTCGCCGAATTTCTCAGCGTAAGAGGAGGAAGCTGCTCGTTCTTCCATGGCCGCTTTAACTTTATTTTCAAAGCCCGAATAAACGTGGACTATATACCATTTTAGAGCCACTCTTTTCTTCTCCTCATATTATTGAATAAACACACGCACAAGACTTGACAGACCAATATCAACTATCCCAAGAAAAAGCGCTATTATCATGACAAGTATTATTACAACAATAGTCGAGCCAAGGGTCTGCTTGCGTGTAGGCCATGTCACCTTCTTAAGTTCAACCTTAACTTCTTTAAGGAACTGCAATCCCTTATTCAGGTAATTCTTATCCTCCCTGGTTCCACTTACTGTTTTTTTCTGCGGTAAGATTTGTTTTCTTTTTACAGCCTTCAAAGAACCAACAACCAACGCAGCTTTCTCCATAGCAACATTTTTTTTAGGATGTAATGATGTCGCTACATCGACCTTTTTTTTCTTGTCTTTCTTCTTGCTTGCAGGCTTTTTCCTTTGTAACCGTCCCATTGTACTCCTAAATCAACTTGTGAAGCCTTAACCTAAATTGAGCGATTTTTTACTCAATCTGCGCCAATCTCTTGCGCATAAAGGCTTCGCATAAATCCTCGACATATCCACGGGTATGCCTGCGGTTTTTGCAAATCCTTATGCATCAAGATCTCAGCACATATCTTCGCAAAAAATCGCTCAACTTAGGCTTAAGGGCTCGACAAAAAATAACTTCACATTTCAGACGCCGATGCATCCCGCCTGACTGCGTTGCGAAAATTCTGAATATGCTTGATATTCATGCTTTTTCGCGCCTTGTCAGCCGAGCGCCTCAAC
>JAYENE010000177.1:0-3924 GCA_034721935.1 Thermodesulfobacteriota bacterium | reverse complement strand
GACAATTTTTGGTAACCTTTGACTGTGACTTCGTTTTCTCTTTGCCTTTTTCATTTTTAAAGGTTAACGTTTCAAAGCCGGAAAAAGCATAATAATGAGTTGTGTCGCCAACCAGTTCGTTTTCTTTTTTGATAACACCTTGCTCAATATTTTGGCTAACTTCGTACCATTTGCTTGTACTCCACAATTCATAGTCAGTCATGATTTGATCAAATTGTTCGAGTTTGCGAAGACTGGGAACGTACTTAAACCAATACTGTTCATCTTCACCTTTTGGAATAAAACCACAAACCCGGGCAAAAGATAGATTAGAAGTGAGAAGTAAATAAACTTTTTCAGGTTCCGGCGCAAACCCCATAAGAGAGACACCGATGAAACTCTTAAAAAGCGCAAAAAAACATTTAGGCTTCTTTCCACCCAAGCGGTCGGGAGTTATTCCAGGGGCAATCGATAAGGGAGATATTGTACGGATAAAAGATTCCTTATATTCTTCCTGATGAAGAACTGGAGCAGTTTTATCCATGGTTGCACGGCTAAAAAGCAGCCTCCGAACAGCTTGGTCTTTTTGTTCATAATTTCTTTGGTTACTTTGGGGTTTTTCTTGCGATTTATTAAAGTGATAAAGTGAATCGTAATATTTTGCAGCTATTTCTCGATAATCTTGCCATTGGAAATATTTTAATGTTCGATACCATTCGGTATCCGGAGAGATGAGAAGTAGTTCATCATCTTCATTTACAGTGTGAATCAGAGGAATTTGTTCGTAAACCGGAACTGTGTTAAAATTGAGCATGATTTGATTTTACTCCTGGATTAAAATCTATAAATTTTGTAAATATTACTTCTTTAGTATCTGCTTGCCATTGCTATTAGCCTGTATATTGGGGGTTGCAATGCTTAAATGTAGTAGATATAGTAGTAATACTTACAATAATTATCAAGCTCTTTTTGACATATTTTATTGATTTATAAGAATTTTATCTGTTTATGCGTAGGCTCAATAGGTCGAAACGCATAAAATCATAGACGTCCCCATTGTTGTACCACAGAGGGTAAATAACCTTTTTTTAAAATAATAGTTTTTCTCTGTGTACTCTGTGAACTCTGCGAGAGATTAAGGTTTTTCAACGATTTCAAATAGAGGTATAATTATGAAATTAAAAGCCATATATGAAAATGGGCGTATTTATTTTGATCGACCCGTTAAACTCAAAAAGAAAAAGATTCCAATGCTGGTTATGGTCGACAATGAAGCAGTGCTGAGTATGGACGCAAAAGATGAATCAACTCGACCTGTTGAGGGAGAATCGTCAAGCTTGCTGCAAAGGATCCACGATATCCTTGGCCCTGATTACAAGTATGTCCCTACAGATAAAAGTGATAAAGAATTGCTCATGGAAGCGCTTGAGGAGAAATATTGCAGATGAATGTTGTATTTGATGTAAATATTGTTCTTGATCTTTTGCTTCAGCGAAAAGAGTACTACCCAGAGCAAGAGAGATGCCTTCAATTGTTGATAGCAGAGGATGTTCCCTTGTATTTTCCGGTATGTGCTCTGCCCACTATAGAGTATGTTCATTTGATAGAATTAAAAAGACTTCAGAAGGCAGGAAGCATTAAAGAGGATGAAAATATTCGACAATTGTCCAAAGAGCAACTGAAGGTTTTTTTCGGTCAAGTGATAATCTGTGCGAGCCTCGGCGCTCATTGGGATGCTATTCCTTTCGATCATCCTGACCATGAGGATGCTTTGATCAGCCTTTCTGCGTCCCTGCTGCCCGGGAATACTATTATTTGGACTGAGGATAGAGTTTTCAAGTCATTGGGTGATATTCCGGCTGGGGATCACCATCTGGTAAAGGAAGAGTTATCTAATAAAGAGAGCTGTGTTCCTTTCATTGATCTTGCTGCTCAGCAACAGAGAATGCGAACTAAGCTTGACAAAAATATCCACACGGTCCTTCGCCACGGCAAATATATCATGGGCCCTGAAGTCAATGAACTGGAAGAAAGACTGGCCGCCTTTGCCTGCGTGAAACACTGTATTGGTTGCGCTTCAGGAACCGATGCTCTCCTTATGGCGCTTATGGCAATGGATGTGGGGCCAGGCCATGCCATCTTTACCACCCCTTTTACATTTATAGCTGCAGCAGAGGTTATCAGTCTCCTGGGCGCTACACCGATATTTGTTGACATCGATCCAAAGACATTGAACATAGACCCTGACAAACTTGAACTCGCCATTAAAGCCGTTAAAACTAACGCTTCATCAATCTATCCTCTGCCAGGCAAGCTTAAAGCTGAAAGCTCAAAACTGAAAGCCAAGGGGATAATCCCTGTCGATCTCTTTGGTCTTCCCTGCGATTATGACCGCATAAATGCCATTGCTAAAGAACAGGGCCTGTTTGTCATTGAAGATGCCGCCCAGGGGTTTGGGGGCGAATACAAAGGCAAAAAAACCGGTTCCCTGACCGATATAGGTTGCACTTCATTTTTTCCGGCCAAGCCCTTGGGATGCTATGGCGATGGCGGCGCTGTTTTTACTGATGATGACGCAACGGCTGAGGCGCTTTGCTCCATCCGGGTTCACGGAAAGGGCAGCCATAAATACGATAATACCCTCATAGGGCTTAACGCCCGTCTGGATACTCTCCAGGCTGCCATTCTCAATGCCAAATTCGACATATTCCCTCAGGAAATAGAACTTCGCAACCAGGTTGCATCAAAATATACAGCACTCTTAGCTCCATGCTCTACGCTCTACGCACCATCTGTACCCGAAGGATACAAAAGCGTGTGGGCGCAATATTCGATTCTATCCGACAAAAAAGCCCAGATCCAGGCAAGTCTCAAGGAAAAAGGAATTCCCACGGCAGTCTATTATCCAAAGCCCTTACATCTTCAGACCGCATTTGCATACCTTGGATACAAAAAGGGGGATATGCCCGTAAGCGAGGATTGTTCAAAGCGGATATTCAGCCTGCCCATGCATCCTTATCTGGAGGACAGGGAGATTGAACGAATATGTAGAATTATAGGTAATGAAATATCTCTCACAGAGCTCACAAAGCCCGCAGAGAGTAAATAATCTTTTGAACTTCTTTTGACAGGATTTACAGGATGATCAGGATATTTTTTGCCTTTCCGCCCGCCCGCCTCGCCTGTGCGGCTCGCAATGGCGGGCAGGGAAGAAAGGCAAAAAGGGTCAACCCTCTTCGAGGGAGGAATTACACTACATCAGAAATTTACAAACTCAAAAAGTAACCTGCCAACAACCTGATGTGGCGGGCAGTTAAATTTAAAACGGCTGACTGTTTGAGCATGTTAGTGAGCGTTAAGAAATAACGACGACCAAATAAAGTTTTCTATGAGTCAGATAATGTCGGCTTTAGCAAGCTTTTTATAAAATGATTACTCTAAGGTATTTCTTTACGCTCACTTACATGCGAGTTTCAGCCGTTCTTAAATTTAATTGTCCGCTGCCTCAGGTTGACCAGATAATGAGTTTGTAAATTTCTGTACATGCAGATAATATTTGCAGCTTCTTCCGCTGGCGGATTATTCTTCATCACTTTCATCCGGAAAGTTATGAAAATAAAAAATAAAATATCCTGCCTGTCCCGTTAAATTCCGAAGGACAGCGAAGCGTATTTAACTGGGGTAAAATCCTGCTTGCCCGCCTGGAGGGTCTAAAAAAATAAAAAGAGGTTTTAAAATAACATAAATATCAATTGGATAGCAAGTTACTTATTTATGGACGTCCCCAACTCCCGTCCTGGATTTAGGAATAATTATGGTTTATTCGTGCAAATTCGTGTCATTCGTGGCTGAAAACAAATAATTAGCCACGAATGACACGAATGGACACGAATAACGAAAAAATACTTTACAAAGACTTGTCATACAAAATTATTGGTCTGGCAA
>JAYENE010000176.1:0-3933 GCA_034721935.1 Thermodesulfobacteriota bacterium | reverse complement strand
GATCTCTTGCGCATCAAGGATTCGCGAAAATCCTCGACATATCCACGGGTATGCCTGTGGTTTTCGCAAACCCTTATGCATCAAGATCTCGGCACATATCTTCGCAATAAATCGCTCAACTTAGGTAGTAGTAAAAATGATGGATGAATATCATAAACATCAGGTCTGTCAAGAGTATAGGTTTGAACCTTTTTTCCTCATTATCCGAGGCTTACCACTTCAACATTCAGATAATCTTTCACGGCATGTTCCGTCAAAAGATACCGATCAATAGCATCAAGGGTTGTTGCATGGAAGTATCTCTCACCACATTCCTTGCATACTTCCGCTTCCACATTTCCTACAATATAAAGTTTACCCTCTATCCAGTGCTGACGTTTAACCTTCTTTTTTGTGGTTTTGCCACCACAAAATTCACAAATCATAATTTCACCTATAATGCGTATGCAGTGATTATTATAAGATTGGCATCTTCTCTGAATCTGCAAAATATACGAACCACTCTCCTATCCAAAGCTGGCCCTTCGATACGATATCTTGTTCCGCGTAAATATTTCGTCATTTTCTTTTCAATCCGTCCTTTAAGAATAGCATTTTCAATATCTTTACGCTCCAATTCATCATCAAGCATTTCATCTTCAGCGTGGGAAGAAAGGTAATATTCCCTGCCTATGATCTTTTGTCGAATTCTTTGAAACGTAGCCTTCGTTATTCATATCCATTTTTGGCCTAACACCTGCGGCTGCAAGGGGCGGCGCGGCTACGCGCCGCCCCTTGCAGCCGTTTGTTCGCGTTTTCACTATTTCTCGCCAAGCCTATGCTTCCAGTACGATGGCTCCCTACTGCAGTGCATGACAGCAAGTATCAAAACGTAATGATCCTCAATGGAATAGAAAATGGCGCAAGGAAAGCGTTTAATGAGGCAACGGCGAACGTCTTCGTCAATCACACGATATAAAACTGGGTTTTCAACAATTCTTTCAATCGCGTACTCCACTTCAGTGTAAAACGCCAACCCCAATGAATAGCTTTTCTCGGAATAATAGAGTGTCGCTTCTTTGAACTCAGCACGTGCCTCTGCGTGAAATGAATATGTCATTTGTTATCAAGCAGTTTTCGGACGCTTTCCATGACTTCGATACCAGGTATTGGTTTGACTTGACCGCTTCTTACTTCATCACGACGTCTCTTTGCCTCAGTAAGCCAAATGTCTTGAACTAATTCTTGATCGAGGCTCTCAACAAGTTTCTCAGCTAGCAGCGCTCTTGCTTCGCCAGACAGAGACATGGCCTTTGTTGCCAGTTCGTCCACAGATATGATCATCGCATATTACCTCCCGAAGGAATTAATTTATTTTACAATAGCTGAGCCACGGATTCAAGCACGATCTTTCAACCATTCGGGCCACTAACCACAGGTGTATCAGAGACTACATGCGGCGGAATTTCTTGCCGATCTACTCCGTACGCGAACGCTGCGCTTAACCAGCCGGGAAAGCTAACCAATCTTACGCTAAAGATATATTTAATGATACCTGGGTAAAAGTGAAAAATGGCATCGCTTTCCCGGTCTGCGTTAAAGCGCTTGTTGGGCGCTGGATCCAGATGATGCAACTGTTTCAATCTCAGATAGCTCGTCCTTCATCCTATTCTCAGCATACCACAAATCATATGCTTGCTGCATGCGCAGCCAGAGACCTGGTCCATTGCCAGCAAACTTGCCAATCCTAAGCGCCATATACGTTGTAATTGGATGAGTACAGGCTAAAACGCGGTGTAACTGCTGCCGAGAAATGCCAAGACGTCTTGCGGCTTCGCTTACTGACAGACCAAGGGTTGGAAGCACGTCTTCACGCAAAATCTCACCGGGATGAACCGGTGGACGTTTTAAAGGACGCTTAACAAAATACTCTCCCATAACTTCACCTCAGTGATACTGTTCAAGATTGACCCTTAGTGCTTCACCATCTTCCCACTCAAAGGTGATACACCATGGGCCGTTAATATGGATACTATAACGTTTAGGTATTCCCTGCAGGCCGTGGAAATTGAATCCAGGTACGTTTAAATCCGTCAATGACTCTGCTTGATCCAAAGCTTCCAATCGTCGTAGAGAACGTGATTGCAAATCATGTCTTACCCGACGGGAACGGCCCCGCTCGAACAGTTCAGCGAGTCCCATGTGCTTAAAGCTTTTAATCATTTTTTATATTGTATCATTTTTTGTTACAGTGTCAACATTTTTGTTACAGTTGCTTTGCTAAAAATTAAGTGAGCTTTGTTTATACCTAAGTTGAGCGATTTTTTTGCGAAGATATGTGCTGAGATGTTGATGCATAAAGATTTGCAAAAACCGCAGGCATACCCGTGGATATATCGAGGGTTTTCGCGAATCCTTGATGCGCAAGAGATCAGTGCAGATCGAGCCAAGAACCGCTCAATTTAGGTTTTAGTTAAACTCTAAAAAATATTTCGCTTGAATTTTTCAACTCTTTTATATAAGGTTAATTTAGTGTCTGTCCAAAAATTAGGCAAAACTGTCATTTCAAGCGTAGCGAGAAATCTTATTCTATTGATAGTATTGATGAACTCGTAAAAAGTCCCAAAAACGTCATGCCGGACTTGATCCGGCATCCAGAACATATTGAAATTACTGGATAGCGCTAAAGCTTCACTACGTGCCCGGCTTTCGCCGGAATGACGAAAAATGGTGTTTTCCGACTTTTTACGAGTTCATCAGTATTGGCATTCAAGATTTCTCCCTCACGCGGCGCAAGCGCCTGCGCTGCACGTTGGTCGAAATGACAAAAAGTGGACTTTTCGGACAGGCACTAATTTATAAAAATAATACAATGAAGATATGGAAAGCAAGATAAAATTTAAATCGTTGAAAAAGTTTGTAAAAGAAAAAGGAGATATGATGCTTGTAAAAGAAATACTCAATTCAACTAGACCCTCTTTGAGCTTTGAATTCTTTCCACCTAAAATAGAAGCTGGATTTGATAAACTTTTGCAGGCTGTTTCAGATCTAATGCAGCTTAAACCGTCTTATGCAAGTGTTACTTACGGAGCCGGCGGATCAACGCGTGATTATACAACCAAACTGGTTGACCGGATTCAGAAAGAGACTGGTTTAACCGTGGTTTCTCATCTCACATGTGTGGGTTCGACAAGAGATGAGATAATGTCGATTCTTGAAAAAGATGTTGAAAGCAATATTGAAAACATCCTCGCACTTCGAGGAGATCCTCCAAAGGATGAGGCGGAATGGAAACATGTTGAGAATGGTTTTGATTATGCCGCAGATCTTGTATCATTTATAAAGAAGAATTATCCGCACATTTGTATTGGTGTCGCTGGTTTTCCGGAAGGCCATCCGTTAACTCCGAACAGGCTCAAGGAAATAGAATATCTTAAGGCAAAAGTAGATGCCGGAGCCGACTATATAGTCACCCAACTGTTTTTTGATAATCGGGATTTCTATGATTTTTGTGAGCGATGTGAATTAGCCGGTATCCATGTCCCTGTTGTTGCGGGTATTATACCCATAACAAACCGCAAAGGAATGATTCGCATGGCGGAACTGGCTGGAGGCGCCCGTTTTCCTGCCGGCCTTTTAAGATCTGTTGCACGGGCCGAAAATGATAAGTATTTTGAAGAAGCAGGCATTCACTGGGCGGTAGAGCAACTGCGCGATCTTGTCTGCAATAATGTTCGGGGAATCCACTTATATACCCTTAACAGCTCCCGTACAATTTTTAAAATTTTTAAATCACTCGGTGTCAGAGATGCTGTGCAGTTTTTAAAGTAACAGAAATTTACAAACTCATTATCTGGTCAACCTGAGGCAGCGGACAATTAAATTTAAGAACGGCTGAAACTCGCACATAAGTGAGCGTAAAGAAATAACTTAGAGCAATCCTTTTATAAAAAG
>JAYENE010000175.1:0-3950 GCA_034721935.1 Thermodesulfobacteriota bacterium | reverse complement strand
TCTTGATGCATAAGGGTTTGCGAAAACCACAGGCATACCCGTGGATATGTCGAGGATTTTCGCGAATCCTTGATGCGCAAGAGATTGGTGCAGATCGAGTAAAAAATCGCTCAATTTAGGTTTAATAAAATTGTTTGCACAATCCGTCAAAAAAATAAACAAAAGCATCCCGCTTTAAGCTGGCAGCCAGAACAATGAAGGGAGGTTTTTTTAATATGCCTTTAGCTAAATTTAAAGAGAAAAATAGCACAAGTATTAAGTCACGAACTCTCAGCAATGTTCAAATGGAACTTATAAAATTGTATTCTACGGATTTGGAGTACGATGATTTAATGGAAGTAAAAAAAATTCTGGCTAATTTTTGCTCAAAAAGCAATTAATGAAAATGTTTCTGAATTCAAAAGTATTTTAGGGATAAAGACAAAATAAGTTTCTTAACTTTAGCTCACTTTATTAAATCAAAATTCCTTTTGATATCTCGCAGCTCTGCTGCGGGTAGTTCATTATACAAGGCGCTTAACCATTATATCGATCAAAACTTATGTCCTCCTTTAACCTTATATCGGATTTTACCCCAACGGGCGATCAGCCAAAGGCAATTGAATCATTAAGCAATAGTATTTTGTCCGGCGGCAAACACCATGTCCTTCTCGGAGTCACCGGGTCGGGCAAAACATTTGCCGTGGCAAATATTATTAAAATGGTTGAAAAACCAACCCTTGTGCTGGCGCCCAACAAGACTCTTGCAGCACAGCTCTATGGTGAGTTCAAATCACTCTTTCCTGAAAATAGTGTCGAATATTTTGTAAGCTACTATGACTATTACCAGCCTGAAGCCTACATTCCTGCCAGCGATACTTACATACAAAAAGATTCCTCAATAAATGAAATGATAGACAAATTGCGTCACAGTGCGACAAGATCCGTGCTTTCACGCAGGGATGTTATTGTTGTTGCGAGCGTATCATGTATATTCGGACTTGGCGCTCCCGAAGACTACCTCTCTATGAGTATTGATATGGAAGCCGGAATGGAGCTTGTTCGAAATAAACTTCTGGCCAGGCTTGTTGATATGCAATATGAGCGAAACGATGTTGATTTTCATCGGGGAGTTTTCAGGGTAAGAGGTGACAGGGTTGAGATATATCCTTCTTATGAAGAGGAGATCGCTGTTCGCATCGATTTTTTCGGAGACCAGGTAGAAGCTGTTTCAAAATTTGACCCTTTAAGAGGGGTTGTCACAGATCGCTTGAAAAGAATTACAATATATCCTGCCAGCCATTATGTAGCCAACAGGAAGACACTTGAAGATGCAATAAAAAGCATAACTGTTGAGCTAAAGGAAAGGATCGATTATTTCAGAAACGAAAACAAGCTGATAGAAGCCCAGCGGATTGAAGAGAGAACTAATTTTGATCTTGAGATGATGCTGGAGCTTGGCTACTGCAATGGTATCGAGAATTATTCGCGACATTTAACCGGAAGAACTCCTGGTGAACCGCCTCCAACACTTCTTGATTATTTTCCTGACGATTTACTTGTATGCATTGATGAAAGCCATATTGCCGTGCCACAGATTCGCGCCATGTATAAGGGCGATAGATCCCGCAAGACAACCCTTGTAGAATATGGCTTCAGGTTGCCGTCAGCCCTTGATAACCGGCCTCTTAAGTTCGAAGAGTTTGAATCAAAAGTGTCACAGGTTCTTTATACATCTGCGACCCCCGCTGAATACGAACTTAATAAGGCAAAAGGGGCCGTAGTTGAGCAGATAGTGAGACCCACAGGCCTTCTTGATCCTCAAATTGATGTAAGAAAAGCACAGCATCAGGTTGACGACCTTTTTGAAGAGATTCAGTCATGCTGCAACAGGGATGAAAGAGTTCTGGTTACTACCTTAACAAAGCGTATGGCTGAAGACCTTACAGAATATTATCAGGATCTTGGCATAAGGGTTCGCTATCTTCACGCAGATATAAAAACATTGGAAAGGGTGGATATTATAAGTGATCTCAGGGCCGATAAATTTGATGTTCTTATCGGCATAAATCTCCTTCGTGAAGGGCTTGACATACCGGAGGTTTCACTTGTGGCCATATTAGACGCTGACAAAGAAGGTTTTCTGCGTTCAGCAAGATCGCTTATTCAGACATGCGGCAGAGCCTCAAGAAATATCGGCGGCAGGGTAATAATGTATGCCGATCATATAACAAAGTCGATGAAGCAGGCAATAGATGAAACAAATCGTCGCAGAAAAATTCAGGAGGCTTTCAATAAAAAGAACAATATTATTCCAGCAACTATCAAAAAAAGTATTATGCCTGTCTTTGGCTCAGTATATGCTACTTATACTACTGATGATATTCCCATAGATAAGGTTGCGGAAGCTGTTGCCGCATATGAGTCATTAGACAATATCGACGATATCGTTAAATCCCTTGAAGAAGAAATGGCTCAGGCCGCAAAAGAGCTTGAGTTTGAAAGGGCAGGCCAGCTTCGTGATCAGATAAAGGTGCTGAAAAGGATAGCGCTTTATTAGTTTTTGCCGACATCTGTAAAAACCCCACAATCCCCGTTTGACATCTGCCAAAATTGGAAAAGCAATCGGTCGATCAAGAAGAACTGTTGATTCCTATATAAGCGATCTTCGGGCAGCAACCCAGATGAAGATAGATTTTAACATCTTCAGCATGAACCGTCTCAGGATTCCACAAGAGCGTATCGCAACGCGTCTTGGGCTTGATCAGAAAACAATCCATTACCATTTAGGGAAAAAGGCAGAATTGCCTTTTTCCCTAAATACCGATTTATCGAAAGGTTTCACAGTCCCTCAGGTAGCCGAAAAACATGCCTGCCCCGTAGGTCCGGAAGATCGTACTGGGGGCTGGCCGGAGCCGATGGTCTGGTCGCTGGCTTTGGAAGGCAAAGATGATTTTCAACGATTCAAGGCACTTAACTGGGGACTGCGGACATGGGACCTGTGGAACTGGAATGATTGTTTACCCCGTGAAATTTTTATCCTGTGAAATCTAAAAGCTATTTCACCGGGACATGTCAATGGCAGAGAAGCGTATTTCACTGGGATGATAAACGTTTCGGAGACGATTGGCCTGCCCGCCACCTGCCCGCAATGTCTCTATTTTGCATGAATTAGCGTTGCCGTTTGTTCTTATGAACATAATGAAAAGATGCATATGGCCTCTTTTAATGCATGGCAGGCGGGTCGCTCTTGCCCAAAGAAGACAGTCAGCCCAGCTCAAGGCTTTCGCTCAGGCGAGGCGGGCGGGCGCGATTTCCAAAACATCCCTGCCAAAAATGAGACCCGGGTGAATTCGATTTTAATCAATGATTACCTTCGGATTCTAAATAAAACCAGCTGGCAGGAAACCCATATCTTTCAGGCGCTACTCTCCTCAGAGCGTTTTAAAGCAAATGTAGTATCCACCATGCAAAAGAAAAAGATAATCGGTGTAACCAGCAGGTACATCATCATTTCAAAGAAAAAATAAGTCTTTAAACAAATTAAGATTAAAGGTAACTATTCAGCCAGAGCCAGGTAGGGTGCATTTTATGCACCACCAACGGTATACGTATTATTGAATAGATGAATGATAAAATACCTTGATGAGCAAATCGAATATTTTTTGGTGCGGAAAACGCACCCTACGATTACAAATAATGATTGAGCACGGGAATCAGGCATAGCGGGCAGGCCCGCCTGCCATGCGAGTTTTGGAAGTATATATCGAAAGAACGGGGTAAAGGCATGAGCGTGCAGGGGCAGTCCGAATCCAGATGCTGGGCGTATGAAAAAAGCAGGCAGAACAACTGGCAGAAGAACAGGGGCATCAGCAACATTTCGATATTTTAGTTTACTCTACTTTATCTTGGTACAAATAATTACATAGCATACATCAACAGGATATGAAACGCATATTTTCATGGGCGTC
>JAYENE010000174.1:2178-3955 GCA_034721935.1 Thermodesulfobacteriota bacterium | reverse complement strand
CAATCATTGCATAGTTCATTGAAAAAACTGTGAACTGTGAACCGACAACCGTGAACGGTTACTTAATCAATAAATTCTAAAAAGGAGGAAAATTATGACTAAAAGTGTTTATAAAATTATTGAATTGGTAGGAACAAGCGAAATCTCATGGGAAGATGCTGCTAAAAATGCAGTTGAAACCGCCGGAAAGTCTCTTAAAAACTTAAGAGTTGCAGAGATAGTCAAGCTTGATATGAAGATTGATAAAGGGAAGGTGGTCGCCTATCGCGCAAGGATAAGCCTGTCCTTTAAATATGAATCTAGCGATTAATCATAAAGAAAAAATGAATGCTGCCGATTAAGTCAGCAAGAATAAATAACTCATACACCTTGCTTGTCCTTTTGCTTGTTTTCTGTGTTGTGTCAAAGCTTACATAACTCGTTATGCGCGCTTCAACACGCCTTGAAAACAAACAAAATTACGGCGCAATCTGTATAACTTATTTATTCTTGATTCCTAAGAAAGAAATTCTATGACTAATTTAGAATTAGACCACAGGTTGCCACTTATCCAGAACGCTGACTTGAAAGATAAAATCGTTCTGGTCAGAGTAGATCATAATGTAGTCAAAAAAGGCATAATCACGGATCCATACCGGATTGACGCTACCTTTGGGACTCTATACAACATTGTTGAAAGGGGCGGCAGGCCCATACTTATGACCCACGTGGGCCGACCCAGAGACAAGAAAACAGGTAAAATCAAAGTTGAAGACAACACTTCTATACAGCCTGTTGTTGAATACCTGGAACGGAAACTGCACACAAAATTTTCGGTGCCAGAGTTTCCGGTTGATCCTGATGCCGGTATTAAACAGATCGACACCTCTATCAACTGGCATATACGCGATCTGCGCGCCCGCCGGACAGGAGGCATTTATCTTCCCAACACACGCTGGTTTGAAGGAGAGGAGGCTGACGGCGAGCAAAGAGAGCGTTTCGCCCTGCAACTTGCCGGGCTTGCTGACGTCTTTGTCAACGACGCTTTTGGTTCATGGCAGCCCCACGTTTCCACATGTGATATAACGAGGTATCTCCCCAGTTTTGCCGGGTTTCTCATGCAAAGGGAAATAGCTCACCTGAGAAGGGTTCTGGAACCGGAAAGACCTTTTGTGGCTGTTGTAGCCGGAGCAAAATACGACACTAAAATCGGGCCTCTAAACCAGATCTACAAAAAGGTTGATCGTCTGCTGCTTGGCGGCATTATCTATAATACTTTTTTATGCGCCAAATACGATATTCGGGTGGCAGGTGTGAGTGAATCGGACATTAATACGGCCAAAGCGCTTGTCAAGCAGGATCAGAAGGATAAAAAGATTGTTGAGCTGCCCTTTGTGGTCGAGTCAGATACTATTGGGGCGCGTGTTAAAGGAAAATTCAGGACACTAAACATCATGGATTTTGAGCCCGGAAACAAATATGGATACTTCCTTGATATTGCTCCTGAATCGTTTGATGTTCCTGAGGTCGCCGATTTTATCGGTTCAGCTAAAACTATCCTTGTTAACGCAGTCATGGGTTTTACACCGCACTTTTTTGAGGGTTCGGAAAAACTTGACAGAACAATTGACAAGAATACGCGGGCGCAAAAACTTTACGGCGGCGGAGATACCCTCCAGGAATTCAAAAACCTCAGTCCGGGCCTGTATCTCGCAGCCATGGACAACGCCCAGTACTTCTTTTTCACCGGAGGCGGCACAGTGCTTAAGGCTATAGAAGAAGGGACCCCTTACGGCCT
>JAYENE010000174.1:0-2078 GCA_034721935.1 Thermodesulfobacteriota bacterium | reverse complement strand
CCCTCCAGGAATTCAAAAACCTCAGTCCGGGCCTGTATCTCGCAGCCATGGACAACGCCCAGTACTTCTTTTTCACCGGAGGCGGCACAGTGCTTAAGGCTATAGAAGAAGGGACCCCTTACGGCCTCGAACCTGTCAAAGCCCTTATGGAAAACAAAGGACGTAGCCGTCAAACTAAAAGGCTATGAACATCGAACATCGAATTTTGAATAAGGTATTCTGCCAATTTATAAACTGGTGAAGCACTTCGGTCCCTCAGTATAAACTCACAGACTGCCATGCCTAAGGCGTGTTTCAACGTTCGATGTTCGACCTTGCCTGGTTCCCATGCTCCAGCGTGTGAATCCGCCAGAGCCCTTTGGCGGATATGCATTCCCACGCTGGAACATGGGAACGAAAAGCGCTAAAACTGTAAACTACTTTTTGAACTTGCTGAAGAATGCCGTTTTTTATTCGATTTTTAAATAATTTGAAGAGCGAAGCGACATCATTATTCGATGTTCGATGTTGGATGTTGGACGTTCATCTTTTAATATGTTCGACGTTCAAAAGAATTTTTACTCTGCCGTTCAATATTCTCTTATCATAAATACGGTCAAACCTTTTACGGTCGCACGAGTGGAGCCAGTATTAAGGGCTCGCTCAAAAATAACTTCACATTTTAAGCGCCGATGCATCCCGCCTGGCTGCGTTGCGAAAACTCGGAATATGCCTGATATTCCTGCGCTTTCGTGCCTTGCCAGCCGGGCGCCTCAACACTTAAAATTGCGAACTTATTTCTGAGCGAACCCTAACTGCAATTACCTTGTCTGTGTTCGTCTATGTGGGTCTGTGGCTAAATATATAAAAATGGAAATTCCTGCACTATCATTTAAGCGCCTCAAAACCTGCAATAATATCTAATAGTTCTTCTGTAATAGAGGTCTGTCTTTCCTGGTGAAATTGAAAGTTCAGCTCGTCCAGATGCTCTTCAATATTCCTTTCAGCCGTCTGCATGGATGCAAGACGGCTGGCATTTTCGCTGCACATGGATTCTGCAAAAGCTCGAAAAATCGATACAAACAGATGTTGACGGATCAATGATGAAAACAGCCGGTTCCAATCCATAGTAAAAAACGGCAAAGAGCGCGATGGCCATGGTCTGCTTTTCAGCTCTTGAAACCATTTATGATCAACCGGCAGCAACCGGAGCCTGTGGGGTTTATAAGATGCGCCAGCCGTCCCGTTATAAAAAATAACGATCTGATCGATTTTCCGCTCAAAGCGCCACGCCTCCATCTTCAGCGCAATATCCTGCACCACCGGTGTAATAGCGGTTATTGAGCCTGGCAAAGAAAGGCAGTCTTCAACTGGCTGGCCGGCCTCTTCAAGACGGGACATAACTCGCAGCCCAACAGCTATAACCGCGCGGTTTTCCTGTTTCACCTTGAGTGTATTTATTTCTTCAACTGCATAATGAGCTATCACTTCATTAAACTGACCAACCATGCCCTGGTCAGAGCCAAAAACAATGACGCCGAGTCTTTGTTTTAAAACAGATTTGATTGTAGGGATTTCACCGGGTATATGTTTTAGAACGGCCTGCAATCCAAATTCAACGGATCTATTGTATTCACCAAGGGATTCAACCGCCTTTTCATACTGCTGAATGCTTACGGCCGCAAGAACCTTCATTGTTTTTACGACAGACAGCAAATCTTCAGCGCTCTTGATTTTACGTTTCACCAATTCAAGCATAACAGGTAATTATTCAGTAGGGTGCATTCTATGCACCATCATGGTGCATAGAATGCACCCTACATAGATATGTCAATTTGAGACAATTAATAATCTAATCATTATCTGCCGGTTCTCGTAGGGGCGGGTTTCAAACCCGCACGAATTGATTTAGCGGCAGTTGTATAGGCGGGCTATCAACATAAAGGGGGACGCTTTATCAATCAGTAGGGGCGGGTTTCAAACCCGCCCCTACGATGGATTTGGTTTTACCGATGGGTTTCAAACCCGCCCCTACTGATTGAATTTACAGGCTGTCCCGCCTTACGTTGGTAGCCTATAGGTGCATAGAATGCACCCTA
>JAYENE010000173.1:0-15567 GCA_034721935.1 Thermodesulfobacteriota bacterium | reverse complement strand
TACTATCGACCTGAACAATTTAGATCGCATTGTGGTAAATCCGGCTAAAAGAACTTAGTTTGCTTCGCTCACAATTGGTCGAGCAGGGAAATGGTTGAGTGGTTAAGTAGGGAATTAGATGATTAGATGATTAGATGATTAGGATGATTAGGATGATTAGGATGATTAGGATGATTAGGATGATTAGGATGAGTTGATGAGTGGTTGCTTTGAGCTTTCAGCTTTGAGCGTTTCTCGTTTCTCGTTGATTCGTTAACCAATGACTAATGACTACTCGACAACTCGTCTAATTTCCTACTTGACTACTTGACCACTTAACCAGGGAGCATTACCAATTTGTTAAAGCCGAAAACATAAACTCTATTCGGGCGGGGTAAACCCGCCCCTACTACGAAATTTGATGCACGTAACCCGTAAGGGCGGGTTTACCCCGCTCGATAAATGACGATGCTGTGGGATATCATTCCAATTTTAACAAACTGGTAATACTCCCCTTAACCAACTATAGGGAGGCTTAAGATGCAAGGACAGGAAAAGATAATTGTCGGCCTTGATATTGGAACTACCAAGATTTGTGCCGTGGTTGGTGAAATGTCAGGAGATGAAATAAACATCATCGGGATCGGCACTCATCCCTCAATCGGACTTCGAAAAGGAGTAGTGGTCAACATTGAATCAACAGTAGAATCAATAAAAAAAGCTGTTGAAGAGGCTGAACTTATGGCTGGATGTGAAATTTCATCTGTTTATGCCGGAATTGCCGGAGGACATATAACAGGCTTTAACAGCCGCGGGATTGTAGCAATAAAGGATTCGGAAATTACGCAACATGACGTGGAACGCGTGATTGATGCAGCGCGTGCTGTGGCTATCCCTATGGATCGCGAAGTAATACATGCGCTCCCACAGGAGTTCATTGTTGATGACGAAGACGGAATCCAGAATCCTGTTGGAATGGCAGGCGTACGATTAGAGGCCAAGATTCATATTGTTACAGGGGCTGTAACATCTGCCCATAACATCGTAAAATGTGCAAATCGGTCAGGTCTTGATGTATGTGATATTGCGCTGGAGTCTCTTGCTTCAAGTGAAGCAGTCTTGACCGATGGAGAAAAGGAATTAGGCGTAGCGCTTATAGACCTTGGCGGCGGCACCTCGGATCTGGCTATTTTTTCCAGGGGTAACATTAAGCATACATTCGTACTTGGCATCGGAGGCAACAATCTTACGAATGATCTGGCAATCGGGTTGCGAACACCACATGCTGAAGCAGAAAAGATAAAGAAAAAATACGGGGCCTGTGTTGCCCGTGATATACATGGTGAAGAAACAATCGAAGTGCCAGGCATGGGTGGACGCAATCCCAGAAAACTCTCGATACAGATATTAGGAGAGATTTTAGAGCCGCGTATGGATGAGACCTTTACGCTGATAAAAAGAGAAATATACAGGGCCGGCATGGAGAATATTATTTCATCAGGAGTGGTTGTAACCGGAGGCTCAGCCCTTCTGAATGGAGTCGCAGATGTTGCGGAATCTATATTACAACTTCCAGCACGCCTTGGCAAACCCAGAGGGATCAGCGGGCTTGTCGATGTGGTAAATAATCCAATGTATGCCACAGGCGTCGGACTCGTTATATATGGCGCCAGGAATCAGAACACAAAAAAATTCAGAATCCGTGACGCAAACATATTTAGTAGTATTATGACGAGGATGAAAAGATGGTTTAAGGATGTAATTTAATCTGTAGCCGTTCAAAGGTTCAGAGGTTCAGGGTTTAGAGGTTCAGCTGATTGCAAATTCTAAATAACAAATATCAAATATCAAATAAATTACAATGACCAAAATTCAAAATCCCACTCGCCGTGCTTGCGCACTGTCGCAGCAGGAACCAGTATATGAGGAAGCCTTTGGCTAGCTTTAGCCAATGGCTGATAGCCAATTTTCTCGTTCCCACGCTCCTGCGTGGGAATGTATACCATATGGGTTCCCACGCAGGAGCATGGGAACCAGGGAAAACTCCAAACATGTTTTGGTCATTGAATATTGGGATTTGGGATTTATTTGTAATTTGATGCTTGGGATTTGGAATTTTATAATTTCAGATAATCGGGAGAAAAACCATAAATCATAACTTATAGGGAGGGGGAATTATGTTTACATTTGTGGAAAATGATAAATCTGCAAAGATCAAGGTTATTGGCGTAGGAGGAGCTGGAGGAAATGCAATCAACAACATGATTGATTCCAAGCTCCAGGGGGTAAAATTTATAGCGGTCAATACAGATTCCCAGGCTCTTGATATTTCAGAGGCGCCAATCAAGATCCAGATAGGAGAAAAAATTACAGAGGGACTTGGCGCCGGCGCTAACCCCGAGGTTGGTAGAGAGGCAGCTCTGGAAAATGCAGATGCAATAAGGGATGCCCTTGAAGACAGCCATATGGTATTTATTACCGCAGGATTTGGAGGTGGCACCGGCACCGGCGCTGCACCCGTTATTGCCGAGATTTGTAAGGATATCGGGGCGCTGACGGTTGCTGTTGTGTCAAAACCTTTTTCATTTGAAGGGAAAAAACGGGCCAGGCAGGCAGAAGAAGGGATTGATGCATTAAAGGAGGTCGCCGACACCGTGATTACAATACCCAATGACAGGCTAAGAGGCCTGGCATCCAAAAGTGCGAAGATGATTGAAATGTTTAAGAAGGCAGACGAAGTATTACTCCATTCGGTCAAGGGGATTACTGATCTTATCATGATGCCCGGCCTGGTAAATCTTGACTTTGCCGATGTAAGAACAACTATGTCCAGAGCGGGTCTGGCCATCATGGGCATTGGCGTTGCGAGTGGTGAAAACCGCGCAACCGAGGCTGCTGAGCGCGCGATATCCCATCCGCTGCTTGAAGATATTTCTATTGTCGGCGCCAATGGTGTATTAATGAATATAACATGCTCCAGTGATTTGACAATGGAAGAGATGTCGGAAGCTTCAGAACGGATATATAGTGAAGTTGGTGAAGATGCGGATATTATATGGGGGGCGATTATTGATGACAGTCTTGATGATGAGTTACGCATAACCGTAATTGCTACAGGAATAGGCAATGGTTCTGAATCGTCAACGCAAAGAAATAGTTTGATCCATAACCTGAGAGGCAAGATCAGGGATATAACCCCTGCCGACTTGCAAAATGCCGTAGACTATGACGAGCCGACATTTATAAGACAGAAAGAGGCGGTTGGTGAATCTGCCGGCGCCATATACAGAGGGTATAAGGGAATAGTAATTGACAATGATCTTGATGTTCCCACCTTTTTAAGGAAAAAGGTGAATTAGCAAAGCAAAGAAAATACGGCATTGAGAAGATGGTATGGAAAACCGACAAATCGCATCGTAAATTTGCTGAATCAGAGATCGGCACAATACGAAAAGATTGGAAAGGGCGGATCAGGGTAGCCCTTGTATATCCCAACAGATATTATGTTGGAATGTCTAACCTTGGTTTCCAGACAGTATATCATTTGCTCAACCAAATAGATCATGTGTTATGCGAAAGGTCTTTCCTGCCAGAGAAAAGCGAGTATGCAATAAATCGTATAACTACGATAGAGTCGGGAAGACCCATTTCAGATTTTGATATAATAGCTTTTTCCGTTTCCTTTGAAAATGACTACCTGAATCTTCTGACAATTCTTGAAAGAGCGGGGATTCCCCTGCAATCCAGCGACAGAAAAGATATTCATCCTCTAATTATAGCTGGAGGGGTTGCATGCTTTTTAAACCCTGAACCTATCGCTCTTTTTATAGATTGTTTTTTGATTGGCGAAGCAGAGACAATGCTTCCTGGATTTTTTGAAGTTTTTCTGCCGGCGCTGCTGAAGACAGACAAAAAGTCGCATCTGAAAGATCTTGCCAGAAAGGTTCCCGGCGTATACGTTCCTTCTTTGTACAAAACTACATACAATAGGGATGGAACTGTTTGCTCTTTTGAACCAATATGTGATGTGCCGGATAAAATTAAGCGTATTTTTATTGAAGATATTTCCCATATCCCTACCTGCACCGCTATCTTAACTCCATATACAGCATTTCAGCGAACATTTTTAATCGAAGTGAGCAGGGGCTGTCCGCATGGATGCCGCTTTTGCGGCGCTGGATATATTTACAGGCCTCCACGATTCAGACCCCTTTCTCTTCTAAAAAAATGTTTGGAACATGGATCTGCGCTTACAGACAGGATCGGCCTTGTCGGAGCAGCGGTTTCGGATCATCCCGGAATTGCAGATTTGTGCAGACCGATTAAACAAATGAATATCAGAATATCTTTCAGCTCTCTTAGGACTGAGGCGCTGAGCCCTGAACTGATATCTGCGCTAAGCCAGAGTAAGGTCAAAACCGCAACTATTGCGCCTGATGCAGGTTCCGAGCGGATGCGCAGAATAATCAATAAAAATATTACTGAAGAAGATATACTTGAGGCCGCTGAAGCCCTTGTTTTAGGTGGCATACCGAATTTAAAGCTGTATTTCATGATAGGACTTCCGACTGAAACCGCGGATGATGTTGAAGAGATAATAAAACTATGCGTAAAGATAAAACAACGGTTTCTGAACTCAAGCAGGATAAAGAAACATATAGGACAAATAACCGTAAGCCTTAATCCTTTTGTGCCAAAACCCTTTACCCCTTTTCAATGGGTTGCGATGGATGATGAGCGCACATTAAAGAAGAAGATAAAGAGAGTAAGGGATGGCTTAAAAAAGATTGCCAATATAAGAGTTCATGCATATACCCCTCGCCAGGCTTACATTCAGGCTATGTTTTCACGAGGTGATCGAAAGGCAGCAAAAATTTTATCTCTCGCTAATTATAACCAGGGCAACTGGGCTAAAACCTTAAAATCAACCGATCTAAACTCTGATTTTTATGCGCTGAGGGAGCGCGGCTTAGATGAATTGCTCCCCTGGGATTTTATTGATCATGGAGTCATGAAAACATATCTCAAGATGGAGTACAAAAAGGCGCTGCAGGGTAAAATATCTGAACCATGCAATGTTGAATCGTGCATTATATGCGGAGTCTGCAAGAAAAAGTAACAGCTCGTTTTCACCACGGAGCACACAGAGACCACAAAAAAATATTAATTTTCGGCCCTCAACGCTTTTATTAAGTTATTCATATCTTGTGGAATTGGTGACTCAAAAGATATTATTTTTTTATTGACAGGATGTGCGAATTCAAGACGCCATGCATGAAGCATCTGTCTCGGGACGGGTTTAATATTTTTTATTGCCTTACGCCGGCCATATACCGAATCCCCAACAACAGGATGGTTGATTGCAGCGCAATGCACGCGAATCTGGTGTGTGCGGCCGGTTTTCAAATTCAGCTTAATTAATGTTATATTATGAAAACGTTCCCTGACCTTCCATAATGTTTCGGCTGATCGGCCTTTTCGATTTATAGTGGACATTTTTTTTCTGTCAACAGGGTGTCTGCTGATTGGGAGTGAGATTGCGCCTGAATCCGAGTCAAATTCCCCATGAACCAGAGCCAGATACTCCTTTTTAATCATTCTGGATTTGAATTGAGCGGTAAGGTTATTATGAGAGATCTCATTTTTTGCAACAAGCAAAGTTCCTGATGTGTCTTTATCAAGCCTGTGAACTATTCCATGCCTTAGTTCCCCCCCAATTTCTTTAAGCCCCGGGCAATGATAAAGCAGCCTGTTTAGTAAAGTTCCTGTATAGTGACCTGGCGCAGGATGAACAACGATACCGGCCTGCTTATTAATAACTATTATATCTTTATCTTCGAATAATATATCGATTTTAAAAGGCTCGGGTTCGCATTGGATAGATTTCGCAACAGGAAGGGCGCCGTGAATTTCATCCCCTGTTTTTACCAGGTATCCAGGTTTCTTAACAGCTCCTTGAACCAATATTTTGCCTTTGCGAATCAGACTTGCGGAAAGAGATCGCGAACAATTTGAAGTGCGGGAGGCAACAATTAGATCAAGACGCTTTCCAGAGTCGGCTTTATCAACAAGAATGGTAAAAGCGCTTTTTTCGGGCATGATTATAGGGTTGATGATTGATGATTGAAGGTATTCCATTAATTTTATAACAAAAAGACAGGGCGAAGCGATTCCACAAATCGACAATCATCAATCGACCCGCCTGCCTAGCCTGAACACAAGCTCTTGAATTTCGCATACCTGGTTACGGCGAGAGCGATGGCGGGCAGGCAATCATCAATTTTGACTATGATAGGTATAGTTCACAAACAGCATGCACAGTTGTTATTGGCTGAAGTTAGAACCATGCCCAGGGGAATATTTATTCTGGCTCATCAAACAGAGATTCTATCTTTGACATGATAGTCTCTTCGTTAGTGTTGGCGGCAGTCGAAAGTTCACTTATCAGCAGGTTTGTTGCGGTATCAAAAAGCTTGCGTTCTCCAAAGGACAGATCTTTTGTTACTTTAATAAAATAAAGGTCTCTAAAGACTTCCGCCAGGTCATAAATAGATCCGGTTTTAATTTTGTCCATATACTCTCTGTATCGCCGGTTCCAGGTCTGGTTGTTAATCAGCGACTCTCGATCCTGCTTGATAACATCGTATACCTTTGGGATTTCTTCTTTACTAATGATATATCTTAATCTGACGGATTCTACATTCCGGGTGGGGATCATGATAACCATATTGTTTTCAATCACCTTCATGATGTAGAAATCATGTTTTTCATCGTTGACTACTCTGCTTTCGATTGCTTCAATCCGACCAACTCCGTGTGCAGGGTAAACCGCAAGATCACCAACTTTAAATTTACGAATCTTTTTATGTTTTGTGTTATTTATTTTTTCTCGCATTTTCTCGTATCGTTGAACGCCAGTATTTTTTTATTGATTTAATATATATCTAAAGTGATCGGTTTCAGGGTTCAAAGGTTATAGCGGTTTTAGGGTTCAAAGATTATAGCCTACTTTACATGGGTTCAGTGTTCACGATTCGTGGTTTACAACCTTTGAACCTTGAACGGTGAACTTTCTTTATTGCCGTATTATCCTTTTGTTAATAGTGAGTTAAGGCTCTTCAACCGGGAACCGTGAACATTGAACCGTTTAACTTATATTATAATATCAACAATTAATCTAATAATCAACAAAAAAAGATCGACATTTTAAGCGCCGATCCTTTAACTCTGTGCAAAATATTTAGACCTAAGTTGAGCGATTTATTGCGAAGATATGTGCCGAGATCTTGATGCATAAGGGTTTGCGAAAACCACCCCGGAGGAATAGGCTTCGCATTCCACAGGGCAAGCAGACATACCCGTGGATATGTTGAGGATTTTCGCGAATTCTTGATGCGCAAGAGATCGGTGCAGACCGAGTAAAAAATCGCTCAATTTAGGTCAGACCAAACCTTTGTTTTCAACCAGGGTTGTATCAAACATGATTTTTTTGTTGTTAAAACAGTTCATTGCATATGTTATACCTTTGCAAAGAATCGTTATTATGGCTTCCTGAGCTTTTATGATTATCTGGTCCAGATTTCTTTTTTCATTATAACTGAATTTATTGAGGACGTAATCGGTGATATCAATATCCTTTCCCGAAGATCCAATGCCACGCCCTATGCCGATACGAAGACGTGAAAAATCGTGCGCGCCTAAAAATTCAATTAATGATTCGATGCCCTTGTGCCCCCCTGACCCACCTTTTTGTTTTATTCGCAATGTTCCAAAGGCAAGGTCAATATCGTCGTGAACAACCAGAATATCCTTGCAGGATATGTTAAAATATTGTTTTATTTTATGAACAGGGAACCCGCTTCTGTTCATAAAGTCCATTGGTTTGGCGAGGATAACATCGATGCCTTCAATTTTACCGCGGCCTATCAGCGCATTAAACTTTTTTTTGCCAAGCGGGATGGAAAAGGAATCCGCGAGCTTGTCAAGCGCCATAAAACCGAAATTATGACGGGTTGCTGCATATGTTTTGCCCGGATTTCCCAGTCCAACTACAAGGGATACTTTCTTTTGGGGCATATTTAACCTTCAGGCTCAGACACCTCTTCTTTGGCAGCAGCCTCTTCAGCCTCGGCTTCTTCTTCGACTTTTTCAGATACAGCCTCTTCAGCCTTTGGACTGGCTATTGTTAGCACTGTAAAATCAACATCTCCCGGGATTTCGATATTATCTTTCAGAGGAATGCTTTTAACATGCACAGAATCACCAATATCAAGGTCGGTAATATCGATTTCAAAGGATTTCGGAATTTCTAATGGCAGGCATAATACCTCCAGCTCACGCCTTATGATCTGCAATATGCCTCCGAGTTCAACGCCCTTTGATTTTCCCTTTGTTACAACAGGCACTTTGATCTTTATCTTACGATTCATGTCAATTTCATAAAAATCCGCATGAAGGATATTCCGTCCAACCGGATGCACTTGCAGTTCCTTGATAATGGCGGGTTTGGTGTATGGTTCGTTGCTTTGAACTACAAGATTTAACAGAGCCTGACTGGTTCTGCTTTTTTTGAGAGCCCGTTCAAGTTCGTTAAGATAGACGGAAAGCAAGATAGTTTTTTTGCCACGGCCATAAAGCACCGCAGGTATCTGTTTTTTCCGCCGAAGAGCATGGGCTTGACTATTTCCAACAGATGTTCTGATATTTGTTTTAAGTTCAATTAACTCCAAAAAAACCTCCTTAAAAAATCTTTATTTAGGGATTCGCTTCGCTTAATTGCGAATTTAGGGATTTAGGGATTTAGGAATTGAAGGATATTGTCACTTTTAATTCCTCAATTCCTCAATTCACAATTCCCCAATTCCTCTGTTTACACAAAAAGGGATGTAACCGAATCACCTTTATAGCTTCGGATTATCGCTTCTCCAACTAATTGCGCAACAGAAAGCACCTTTATTTTGTTACATGCTTTAGCGTTGCTGTTTAACGGGATTGTATCGGTCACAACAAGGCTTTTTAAACCAGATTTCATGATCCGGTCGATCGCCTTACCGGATAGCACAGGATGTGAGCAGCAGGCATGGATCTCCTTTGCTCCGTTTTTCGCAATGGCATCTACTGCCTCGGTTAAGGTTCCCGAGGTGTCAACCATATCGTCAAGAATAACTGCGATCTTTCCAGCGACATCTCCTATTACTGCCATAGCCTTGGCCTTATTGGGAGCGTCTCTGCGTTTATCAATGATGGCAAGATCAGCCTGCAGGCGTTTTGCAAAGGCTCTTGCCCTCTCAGCGCCTCCTGCGTCCGGAGAAATAATGACAAGATTGTTTTTAAAATTGGCTTTAATATAATCAAGAATAACCGGAGCAGCAAAAAGATTATCCACAGGAATGTTAAAAAAACCCTGAATCTGGACAGCGTGCAGATCCATAGTAATTACCCTGTTTGCACCGGCGACTGTCAGCAGATCTGCAACAAGTTTAGCGCCGATGGGAACGCGTGGCGCTACCTTTTTATCCTGTCGGGCATAGCCGTAATAAGGCATTACTGCTGTTATCCTGCTTGCCGAGGAACGCTTAAAAGCATCTATCATTAGAAGCAGCTCAACAAGGTTATCGTTTACAGGGGAACATGTTGACTGCATTAGAAAGACATCCTTTGATCTTACATTTTCATTAATCTCTATCTGTATCTCTCCATCGCTGAATTTGCCTACCTTGGCTTTACCAAGAGGGACATGAAGATAATTGCATATTTTCTTTGCAAGGGATGGGTTTGAATTTCCTGTAAATATTGCAAAATGTTTCATTTTATTTGCCGTCTTAAAAAGTTATCGTAAATTTTGGCTGGGGCGAGAGGATTCGAACCTCCGAATGCAGGAACCAAAATCCTGTGTCTTACCGCTTGACTACGCCCCAAAAAAAAGTGTCTAAACTAAAGCGCCTAAAACTGAGCTAAAGCGCCTAAAATACCTAAAGTTATGGTACGCCTTCGGCGTGCTAATTGATAAGGGTGCAATACAAAAAAGTTATAAGACATTAAATTGGGTAGTTTTTTTGAATGTCGAATGTCGAACAGGGAATTATGAATGTCGAAGCGCGGATGTTTCTATTAGGTTGTTTTGGAGCAAATAATGCCCACAAGTGGAATTTAAATAGATTTTCCTTCCTTCATTATTCGACATTCCCTGTTCGACATTCGACATTAAATCAGTATGTTCAATGGCTAAACTGTATTATCTTCATGGTGTCGCTTTTTTGTATTGCACCTAATTGATAACCCAAAGCTACAGGAGTTTGTCCCCTTGCGCATTGATGGCTTAGGGAACCTATGTAAGATGGCAGAATACCTTAACTTTAGGCGCTTTAATATACTTTAGCTCACTTTAGGCGCTTTTTTTAACTAAACCAGCATTTCAGCCTGAAACAGCCTCCAGTTATGTTTATTTAAAATGGTGTTACAGGCAATTTGGGCTTTGGCAAAATCAGGAAAAATGCCGAATACAGCCGGACCGCTTCCTGACATTAGAACGCCTATTGCCCCATGGCTTAAAAGAGCCTCTTTTGCTTTGTTAACATCGGGGCATCTTGATGCAGTTACCTCTTCAAGGTCATTGCACAAATGTTTTTTGATATCAAATATCTTTTTTTTAAAAAACGAATAATTAAGCTTTTTATTGCATTTTGTCAATTCTAAATTAAGGTTTTTATATACCTCTTTTGTTGAAACAGCAAATTTTGGGCAAACCAGCAATATTTGAAACGGTTTCAATCCTTCGTAAGCTTCCAGCTTTTCGCCGATACCCGAGGCTGTCGCGGGTTTCCTGAAAATAAAAAATGGGACATCAGCCCCGATTGAAAGCCCGATAGACATTAGCTTGTCTTGAGGAAGGGGTTGGCCGTAGTAGCGATTCAAACCTAAAAGAACAGTGGCTGCATTACTGCTTCCACCGCCAAGACCGGCTGCGACAGGTATCTGTTTTTCAAGCCTGATTTTCACACCCTCGTTCTTATGGATGGCCTTGAAAAAAAGATTTGCCGCTCTTACGGCAAGATTAGTTTCATCTTCAGGTACTTCCGTGTTGTTGCAGGATACAGTTGTATGTTTTGCGCCAAAAGAGAGTGAAACCGTGTCATAAAGACTTATACAGCACATAAGTGTAAACAGATCGTGATATCCATTTTGCCTTTTTCCTGTTATCTGCAAAAAAAGGTTAATCTTTGCCGTAGATAGGAGATTCATTGTTTTACTTTGTTGTCTTTATAACAATAAATCCTGCATTAATTCTCTTTATCAGCATTTCGATCGATTTGCCCTTTTTGATTTTTTTAATTTGGTTATGATATTCATCAGCAGTATTTATCCCTGTCCGATTTATCTCTTTAATAATATCGCCGGCCTTTAATCCTGCTTCAGATGCTTTGCTGTTCGGTATGATGGTAACCACCATTACCCCTTTTGTTTCTGATGTTATGTTAAATCGACGGGCTATTTCCGGTGTTATCTTTGACACACGAATTCCAAGTTCATCTCCATGCCCTTTTTTTGATTTATCGGCATAGACTTTTGAATCTTGTCTTTTGGCGATTTTTACTTTAACTGTTTTTTTTATGCCGTTACGTAACAGCTTTATTCTAACAGATTCTCCAACACCGGTATTTGCGATCGTTGTGGTCAGATCCCGGCCTGTTTTTACCTTTTTATTATTAACTTCAAGTATAATATCATTTGGTTTGATTCCCGCTTCATCAGCAGGGTCGCCTGGAAAAACCTCGACAACAAAAACTCCGTTTTTGTCTTTAATGCCATAATATTCCGCTAACTCTTCGCTAAGATCCTGAATGGCCACACCCAGCCATCCTCGTGTTACCTCTCCGCTTTGCTTAAGTTGCTCAATGACCCTTTTGACAAGGTTAATCGGGATGGCGAATCCTATTCCCTGGCCGCCGGCTATAATAGCTGTGTTTATTCCCACAACCTCCCCTTTCATATTGACAAGCGGACCTCCGCTGTTTCCAGGGTTAATTGATGCATCGGTCTGTATAAAATCATCATATGGCCCTGATCCGATAACGCGTCCTTTGGCGCTCACAATCCCGGCGGTTACAGTGTGCTCCAGGCCAAAAGGGCTGCCTATCGCCATAACCCACTGGCCAACCTTCAGCAAGTCTGAATTCCCAAACCTGGCAGAGCGGAGATTTTGTCGTGATTTGATTTTGATAAGGGCTAAGTCGGTGTTGGGGTCCCTTCCAACGATCGTTGCATCAAATTCCTTTCCGTTTTTTAGCTTTACTTTTATTTTGTCTGCATTTTCGACAACATGATTGTTTGTTACAATATAGCCATTTTTATCAATAATGAACCCCGACCCGAGGCTTCTCTTTTTGAAATCCCGAGGAGACTGTTCACCAAAAAATTTTTCAAAAAAATCGTTCATGGGATCATCTTTACCAAAAGGACTTCTTGAAAAATGGCGGAATACACGGCTGCCACCCTTAATAGTTTTAACAGTCCTGATGTTGACTACCGCCGGGCTGACCGATTCGGCCAAGCTGCTGAAGCTTTCATGCCTTGTGAGATAATTGTCTGATTTTGCCCAGACGATCTGTGATGAATAAAAATCTGAAAAAAGAAAAAGCGCAGCCACCATAAATATAACGGCGAAAAAAGCTTTTGTTCTTAATATATTTTTTGTTCTAATTATTTTCATAAACAATCTCCATATATAGGTCTCCGTCATTCTTTAAAATTCTCACGCACGCGCAGCGCAGGCGCTTGCGCCGCGTGAAGCCGCAAAGATCGCAAAAAACAAAAAAAACCTTAGCGCCTTTGCGTGAGTCTTCAGCCTTCAGCCTAACCAACCTGAGTAGTTATCCTTTTTCTTTTACATATATTATTTTGAGGTCGTAGAGGATATTTTTCAGCATGCTTTCCTCTTCTTTGGATAAATTACCTTTTGTTTTTTCCTCCATCATACTCAAAATGTCTATTGTTTGTTTCCCCATTGCCAGATTTTTAACCTTTTTACCTGAAGCAGGATCCTCAAGAACACCAAGGTGCATTAATGCGGATGTGTTCAAAGAAAAGATAAAAGTCGCAAAATTTATCTCCGGCAGATGGATTTCCGGTTTCTGCTTTTCTTCCGGAGCAGTCTCTTTTTGCGCCTGATCTTTAACCTCCTCTCCGGAAGATTCCTTTTTGTCCTCTTTTTCTTGATCCCCTTCGGCAAAAATCCTGCGGTCTTTAATAATAAAGCCTTTATCTTCTTCCGTCATGTCTGATCTCCTTATATAACCTACGTTAAGCAGTTAGCTTTTAGCAGTTAGCCTTTAGCTAAGAGCTAATGGCTAACTGCTCATTTTATAACCTAAGTTGAGCGATTTATTGCGAAGATATGTGCTGAGATCTTGATGCATAAGGGTTTGCGAAAACCACAGGCATACCCGTGGATATGTCGAGGATTTTCGCGAATCCTTGATGCGCAAGAGATCGGTGCAGATCGAGTAAAAAATCGCTCAATTTAGGTATAATTAAAGTTCGAAATGTGTTACTGATGTAACCGTCTCTAAAACACGAAGCTTTTCAAGAACCTCCTCTGGAATCGGTGTGTCGGTTCTAAGAAATACAATATTCTTTTTGCCATCCTTTTCCTGACCAACCTGCATCTGGGCAATATTAATCTCATGCTTGCCAAGAACAGACGCAATGCTGCCTATAACGCCCGGCCTGTCAACATTGTTTATCAGGGTCAAATGGCCATACGGAATCATCTCAAGACGGAAATTATCTATCTTTACAACCCTGACATCTTTTTTACCGAATATAGCGCCTGCTATAGCGCTTGCCATTTTTGTAGTAGCTACCCGGATAGTGATAAGGTTCAGATAATCCTCAGACTCAGAGCTGAAAGTCTCTTTAACCTTAATACCCCTTTCCTTTGCAATAACCGGCGCATTAACAAAGTTCACATTATCCTTAAGCATCGGGGTAAGGAGACCTTTTAACGCCGCGGTTGAGACAGGCGACAGATCAATGTCCTGAAAATCCCCGGTGTACTCAATAAGAACCTCCTTTATAGGGCCCCTGGAGAGCTGGGCCTGCAGACAACCCATCCGATCCGCAAGCGATAAAAATGGACCAAGTTTTACAAGAAGTTCACCTGTAACAGATGAAACATTCACACCATTAACAATAGTTCCATTTTTTAGATAGTCAATGATCTGGCCTGCCACTGCAACAGCTACATTTGTCTGGGCTTCGCGTGTAGAAGCGCCGAGATGCGGGGTGCAAACAAACCGGTCAAGCTTAAGAAGAGGTGAGTCCACAGGAGGTTCGGTCACGAAAACATCTAATGCCGCGCCTGCGACTTTGCCTGAGTTCATGGCATCATAGAGATCAGCCTCATTTATTATACCGCCTCGAGCGCAATTAATAACCATAACCCCTTGTTTCATCTGATCAAAGGCCTCCTTGTTTATCAAACCGATTGTATCCTTCAGCTTGGGAACATGCACCGTGATATAATCGGCCTGCCGGTATAATTCAGGCAGAGAAACACTTTTATAGCCGGCCTTCTCAATAAGTTCAGGTGTAATAAAAGGATCGTAAACAATTACCCGCATTTTTAGTCCCTGTGCGCGATCAGCTACAATAGAACCGACTTTCCCATAACCGATAACCCCGAGAACCTTTTTGTAGAGCTCTTTTCCCTGCAGTTTTTTCTTGTCCCATCGTCCGGCTTTTAATGATGATGTGCCCAGCGGAATGTTGCGTGTTAATGACAGCATCAGAGCAATAGTATGTTCGGCAGTAGTTATAACATTGCCCTCAGGAGTATTCATTACAACAATACCCAGTTTTGTGGCCGTTGGTATATCAACATTATCGAGGCCGATTCCCGCACGACCAACGATTTTAAGCTGTGTTGCCGCTTCGAGAAGATCCTCTGTTACCTTTGTAGCGCTACGGATAACTAAGGCATGATAATTCCCAATAATATTTTTTAGCTCTTCCGGAGACAGTCCCACATTGACATCGACTTCGATTCCCTCCGCATCCTGAAACATTTGAATCCCGATTTTTCCGAGATTATCGCTTACCAAAACTTTCATCATCTTTTTGCCCCTTTTCACTATGTGTCGCTCGACCCCGTGATCTCTGACCTCATAAGCGCTAAGTTGAAAATTAATTGTGCAGAAATTTGAAAACTCAAAGCAACTTATCAGTAACCTGGGGTGGCGGGCGCTTAAATTTAATTGTCCGCGGCCCCAGGTTAATCTTATAATGAGTTTTTAAATTTCTGTTGTGAATAATTAATCCACTGAACCCTGAACTTATTTTTGAACAAACCCCTTAGCAAAAAAAACTATTGAAACATACAACAAGATAGCTATATTATCATAATTTTTTTGTAACTACTCAGCCACTAAGACACCATGGCGCTAAGATTATAACCTAAATTAAGCGATTTTTTACTCGATCTGCACCAATCTCTTGCGCATCAAGGATTCGCGAAAATCCTCGACATATCCACGGGTATGCCTGTGGTTTTCGCAAACCCTTATGCATCAAGATCTCGGCACATATCTT
>JAYENE010000172.1:0-3965 GCA_034721935.1 Thermodesulfobacteriota bacterium | reverse complement strand
CTTCCAGCCTCTTGGATCAGCAATTGTAGAAGAGGCTTCCAGCCTCTTGGATCAGCGGCAGGATGCCGCTGCCACTTTTCAGTCAAGTGTAAACTGCAAAATGAAGGATGCCAAAATATCGAACGAACGAAGCCTTTTCTATGGGAGTGGTTAAAGGGGAATTTGCTGAAGGGGGAAATATGGATGTCCTTGTTTTTTTTCCTTGATAATAGCCTTTTTTTTTATTAAATTGTTTATATGGGTTATGTATTTAATTTTCATGATGCCATAGCTTACGAGCAATGGTTTAATAAGCCGCACAATAGATTTCTTTTTGATCTTGAAAAACGTCTTATGATTGATATGCTAAAGCCTGTGAGCGGAGATTCGATTATCGATATAGGCTGCGGAATCGGAGCAAACCTTTTGTGGTTTGTGGAAATGGGGCTTCAGGCAACAGGGCTTGATTCCTCCCCATATATGCTTGATATTGCGGCAAAAAATCTTGGCAATCGCGCGGACCTTCATCGCGGATTTGCCGAAGACCTTCCGTTTGACGATAACTCCTTTAATTATGCATGCCTTATTACCACCCTGGAATTTGTCGAAGATCCCCAAAAAGCCTTTGAAGAGGCATGCAGAATTACAAAAGACAGAATATTTATCGGTGTATTGAACCGGTATTCGATTAAAGGAATTCAAAGGCGTATTAAAGGAATGTTTGTTAAAACTGTATACAATCGCGGAAAATTTTTCAGTGTATGGGAGCTGAAACAAATTATCAGAACTGTTTTAGGAGATGTTCCCATATCATGGAGAACAACATGCCAGTTGCCTGTAATGCATGGAAATATTGCATCCAGAATAGAACAGCTCAGTCTGTTGCAAAGATGTCCTTTTGGAGCTTTTGCAGGTATGGTTGTCACGCTTGTCCCTCGCTATAAAACAAGAACCCTTCCACTCAGATACAAGGTGAAGCCTACAACAGACACAGCAATCGGTTAAAAATAATAAGGGGCAGCGATTATGGAAGCCTATCTTTATGAACACTTAAAGGAAAAGAAGGTAAAATGCAACCTGTGCAGCCATCGCTGCATTATAAAAGATGGCAAACGCGGGATATGCGGTGTCAGGGAAAACCAGGGAGGAATTCTGAAAACACTGGTCTATGGAAAACTCATTGCCAGCCACATAGATCCAATCGAAAAAAAACCGCTTTTTCATTTCATGCCCGGAACTCTTTCCTATTCTATAGGAACTGTGGGCTGCAACTTTAAATGTCTTTTCTGCCAGAATGCAGATATTTCGCAGATGCCGTCAGACCATAATGGCATGATAACCGGCGACTTATATACGCCTGAAGATGTTGTGGACGCAGCAATAAAAGGAAACTGCAAAAGCATAGCTTATACTTATACCGAGCCGACCATATTCTTTGAATTTGCCTTTGATACTGCAAAACTCGCTCATACAAAGGGGATCAAAAATGTGTTTGTAACAAATGGGTATATGACTTCCGAAGCCGTTCACATGATAAGCCCTTACCTGGATGCAGCCAACATTGACTTAAAGGCATTTAATGAAAGTTTTTACAAAGAGATTGTCAAAGCCAGGCTGGAACCTGTTAAGAAGACTTTGAAGATTACGAAATCGTTAGGAATTTTTGTTGAGGTTACTACCCTGCTTATTCCCGGGCTAAACGATGACAAAAAGGAGCTTGAAAAATTAGCTCTATTTCTTGTTAAATCCCTTGGCCCTGAAACACCATGGCACGTAAGCGCATTTTATCCGACATACAGGCTTACAGACCGCCCTCCAACGCCGGTTGAAACCCTTGTTATGGCTCGCGAAATAGGCATTAAGGCCGGGTTGAAATATGTTTATATCGGAAATGTGCCAAGCGAGAACGGGGAAAATACATTCTGCTATAACTGCGGAAAGCTACTTATCAACCGTCTGGGCTTTTCCATAATCAAAAATGTGCTGGAAAACGGCCGCTGCCCGTATTGCGGGGCACAAATCCACGGAATCTGGCTTAATGAAAAATGAGACAGTTGACAAACCGCTATATATTTGATCAGGTTCTTGCATACGGCAAAACAATCAAATTCAGCCATACCATTTTTGCCCTTCCTTTTGCTCTTTCAGCGGCAATACTTGCCTGCCGGCGCCATCCAATCAGCCTGTCATATCTCTTCTGGATTCTTATCGCCATGGTCGGGGCGCGCTCCTCTGCAATGGGTTTTAACAGGATTGCAGATGCAGGGTTTGACGCAAAAAATCCGCGCACATCAAAACGTGAACTACCTTCTGGCAGGCTTTCTTTAACCTCCGCAAAGATGTTTGTAATTTTATTTTCCTTTATTTTTATTTTTGCCGCTGCAATGCTTGGCAAAATCTGCCTTTACCTTTCCTTTCCCGTGCTCGCCCTGCTGTTTTCCTATTCCTACACAAAAAGGTTTACCTCGTTTTCCCATTTTTATCTCGGCTTTGTGATATCACTTGCGCCTCTGGGCGCATGGATAGCTCTTACCAACACCTTTTCGTTGCCCATCATATTGCTTTCTCTGACCCTTTTGACCTATATAGCCGGCTTTGACATCCTTTATGCTTGCCAGGACACAGGCTTTGATATAAAAGAAGAACTTTTTTCCATACCCGCCAGGTTCGGGGTTCAGAAAGCCCTTTTAATCTCTTCCGTTTCCCATGTTTTTTCTTTCTTTTTTTTATTTTTGATCTTTATTGCCTTTGATATGAAGATAATATATTTAATAACAGTTATAGTAATCGGCCTGCTGCTTATTATTGAGCATAAACTTGTTAAACCATCTGATCTCAGCAATGTTAATATCGCTTTTTTCCATGTTAACAGCGCAATCTCAATAATCCTGTTTGTCGGCATATTAGCCGATGAACTGGTCAGGCAATAGATATGAACAAAAGAATTATAGTGGCAATATGCGGCGCTTCGGGATCGATCTACGGCATCAGGCTGTTAAAGGCTCTTTTGAATAAGCCTGTAAATATATACTTAATCATTTCAAATGTCGGCTATAAAGTACTTGAGCATGAAACCGGTTACAAAGGTGAATCCTTTTCATCTTTTTTAAAGGATAAAGGGGTTGTCATTCATAATGATGCGGATTTAAATATCTATGAGCAGGATGATTTTTTTGCTCCACCTGCAAGCGGGTCATTCAGGAATGACGGAATGGTGATCGCTCCATGCTCAATGAAAACCCTTGCCGCAATTGCATCAGGAATGGCAGACAACCTCATTCACAGAGCGGCAGATGTCAGCCTGAAGGAAAAGCGACCGCTGATTCTGCTTCCCAGGGAAACCCCTTTAAACATTATCCATATAAAGAATATGTATAAAGCCGCTATGTCCGGCGCTACAATAATGCCCCCCTCCCCTTCATTTTATTCAAACCCCAAAAGCATTTCTGACCTTGTCGATACCGTAATCGCCAGAGTTCTCGACCATCTGAAAATTGAACACGTTCTTTCTAAAGAGTGGGGGTAATATACTCAATACTCCCAAACCTTCTGATTCTCACTGTGAGAAAATGTGAGAAAGGGTATTCAGTGTGAGGAAAAATGAATATACTTGATAAAGTAAAACAGCCTGAAAATCGTAAATTGGAGTTGAAAAGATCCCTGCCACTCAGAGCCAAGTGGTTAAAACCCATTATCGCTTTTGCGAATGAATCTGGAAGGGAATTAATTTTTGTGGTGGATTAAATACCCAAAAGAAAATCAATATTTACCCCGTTAGAAAGCCCCTCCATTTATGGCAGGGATGAAATAAGTAAAGAATCCTGGCCCAGAGGACCAGGCTTTGGCTATCCCCAGAGGGGATTTGCTTTGTTGGAAATACAAAAATCACAAATATCAAATCACAAATATCAAACAAATTCCAACACGCGGCGCACCTGCTGCGACGTGTCGCTATCACGGCGAGAGCGCCTGCGCTGCGCGTGACC
>JAYENE010000171.1:0-15613 GCA_034721935.1 Thermodesulfobacteriota bacterium | reverse complement strand
AATTTTATTTGGTCGTCGTTATTTCTTAACGCTCACTAACATGCTCAAACAGTCAGCCGTTTTAAATTTAACTGCCCGCCACATCAGGTTGTTGGCAGGTTACTTTTTGAGTTTGTAAATTTCTGATGGATGAACCTGCTGCATCCTGAATTTGCCTTTTCAAGCCAAAATCGCGAGCAAACGTAGTTTTCTTTGTCAATCCATAGACCTTACGAGTTAACTCCCGGGCCAATTGCCATGCCTCAATATCCTCAAATCGTTCTATTCCCATGCGTTTTCCCTCCAAAGTGCATGAATCAACAATTCAGCGTTGATGATAACATAGAACCTTTGAACCTTTGAACCTTTGAACCTTTGAACCCGTGAACGGTTACCTATATTAGATGTTATATTACGTCAACTTTTATTCTTATTTCAGGTGTTCAATAAATATTGACCTGGAAGAACTAACATGGTATTTATATCTAAATTGTGGAGGGATGGCCGAGTGGTTTAAGGCGGCGGTCTTGAAAACCGTAGAGTGTCACAGCTCCGTGGGTTCAAATCCTACTCCCTCCGCCAAGTTTTAATAGTAAAGGATTAAGGATTAAGGATTAAATGGCGATGGTAAGGATTTAGAGCATTAGAAGTGTTTGAAAGTCTGGTGAAAAGCACATGAATTGGTTGTCAGGTAATCCTTAATCCTCTAATCCTTAATTCTGATTCCTCGTGAACAGATTATATATAAATAAAGCTCAATAGCTTGACAGCCCGCATGAAGGGCACTAACTTGAGTCATTTGGAGAGATGGCCGAGCTGGCTGAAGGCGCTCGCCTGCTAAGCGAGTGTGGGGCGAAAGTTCCACCGAGGGTTCGAATCCCTCTCTCTCCGCCAGTTTAAAGCATAAAAAAAGGAGACAGCTAATGCTGCCTCCTTTTTTTTATTATGAAAACTATTCAATAGTTTATATATTATTTCATTGTTTCGCCTCCCGCATGGCTCTGCATTTTGATTTCAACTTTCTCAGTCAAGCCTTCATAGTACTCGCGAAGGATTACCAAGACCTCGTCTCGACCAAAATGATCAGGAACATCACTGCCGTCGGAAAGCATCTTGCGAAGTTTTGTTCCTGAAAGAATCACACGATCTTCCTTTGCATGCGGGCAGGTCCTCAGTGATGCCATACCGTCGCATTTGAAGCAATAGAATGTCCAGTCGATCTTTAACGGCTCGCACAGGAGTCTTTTGCCATCATCTTCCGGCTTGGGAATCTCATCAAAAATATCTTGTGCGTCAAACAGACCGTAGAAGTCACCGACACCAGCATGATCGCGGCCGATAATCATCCGGTTAACGCCGTAGTTCTGCCGGAAGGTGGCATGGAGCAGGCCTTCTCTCGGACCGGCATAGCGCATATCAAGTGGATACCCGCCCTGGACGATATTCTCTTTGTTGAAGTACCCGTCGATAAGAGTATTGATGCATTTGATACGCACCTCAGCCGGAATATCGCCAGGCTTCAGGGTCCCAACGAGAGAGTGAATAAAAACACCGTCACATACCTCAACGGCAATCTTGGCAAGATACTCATGTGACCGGTGCATCGGGTTCCTGAGCTGAAGCGCTGCGACCGTGCCCCATCCCTTTTCATCAAAAATTGCGCGTGATTGTGCCGGAGTCATATAGGTGCCGGCAAATTTTTCAGGGAAATCACCTTCACTAAGCACCTTAACAGGACCTGCCAGGTTATAATCTTTCTGATTCATTACCATGATAACGCCGGGATGATCTTTAGGGGCGATTTCCCAGAATTGATCGTCTGCAGATTCCTCTCCTTTACCCTTATAAACCTTTTCGCATTCCCATTTTTTATCAGCCTCGGTCATCTCATATTTTTCGGTGACCTTCATGGTAGCCATGATCTCTCCAGCTTTATTCTGAAGAGCAATCTCGTCACCGGCGTGGATGTTCCCGGCATCCTCTTTAGAAACGGACAAAGTTACGGGCACCGGCCAAAATGTGCCATCGCTGGTCAAGAAATTCTCGCAAACACCTTTCCAGTCAGCCTTGGTCATAAAACCGTTTAATGGGCTGAATCCGCCGATACCCATCATAATAAGATCGCCGTTTTCACGACCCGAAATGGGAATGGTTTTCAAAGTTTTTGCCTTTTCCTTCTCTGCCTCCAGGTCTGTTCCATGCAGTAAGCAACAAACTAACCCTTTTCCTCCATGTGGTGGTACTAATTTTGACATTGATTTATTCTCCTTTTTTTATTGTTAAGCCACGATTAAAATCAAAGTTCTTCCAACTCTTTTATCTTAGTTTAAAACCTCTATTCCCGTATTCAGCATATGCCATGGCAACTGTCCTGTAAACAAGATGAGCCAGTTTTGAATACGGTATAAACATAAACAAGTTAAATACAAAAATAAGATGAATGAAATATAGGGCATAAGAAAAACCGGCTATTCCCGCCAGCCTTGTCATCTCTGTCAGCATGCCGGTAACCCCAAGTCCAAAAACAAGCCATAACAGATACCAGTCTTGGTAGACGGACACCTGGTCTGTTTTGGATAAACGGTTTTTTATCATCAATGAGCTGCCGATAACAAGTGCAACACCGCTGACATTTGCAAGCCATTTCACCGGGTTTAACTGAGAATATGGACCGTGAGTTTGAAAAACATAAAGCACGACAAAAAATATGCTTGTCACAATAAAAAGCCCAATAAATGAATAAAATACCATAAGATGCGCTGTGGTTCGGTCTTTATTTTCGAGGCACTCAGAAAACTTATTGTGCTTTAATATTGTCGGAAGAACGGTGAAAAGCGCCCGTATAAGTCCACCAATTTCCAGTTTCTTTTTGTCTGTCTTGCCTTCAAGCACTGCGTTTTCATGCATATCATTTACAAATCTTTTGAGCCCTATTCCGAAAACCACTACAGCCCATACGAAAAGCGGGATAAAAATCATGTCAACAAGCCATGAGGAAAAAAAATGTGAATGAACGATTTGATCTCCGCCCGGGGTAAAATCAAGCAGGCCTGTAATAAAACCAAGCACTAGAAAAACAACCACAGGAAGTCCCAATAGCACAGGCAGCTTCTTTGGATCATTCACAGCTTTTCCTATGAATTTCGGCACTGCATATTCCGTGATTGCATAAGAACGGATAGCTCCCAGCACATCACCTGGATTTGCGCCACGCGGGCACAAGGTAGAACAATCTCCGCAATTATGACACAGCCAGATGTCCATGCTGCCGACCAGTTTATCCTTCAGCCCCCATGATGCGGCAATCATCTCTTTTCTTGGAAAGGGCTTATTCTCCGGAGAGATCGGGCAGGCCACTGAACAGGTTGCGCATTGAAAACATTTTTTTAGTGTATCTCCCCCAAGCCCGATCACCTCTTTAACAAACTTAACATCAGGCTCAACCAGGTATTTATCCGCCATACTGATACCTCCTCTTAAATTGCTTCGCAATTAGTCAAATGGTCGAGTGGTTGATTAGTCGAGTAGTTACCTGCCTGACCATTTGACTACTCGACCACTCGACCACTCGACCAATATTAGCTAAAATCCCTTAAACGGGTTTGGACCGAGCTCTTCAATACTTTCCACAAAAGAATTAACAATTCCCGGAATTTTGTCATACTCGTCAATAGCAATATCAAACTGCGCTACGCGCTCGTTTTCCAGGGCAAGACTTGCCAGCGCTTCACCTATCTTTTTCATCCTGATACTGGCAAGTTCGCTTCCCTTTACAAAGTGGCACTGGTAGTCATCACCATACTTGCAACCAAGCAGGAAGATACCATCCATCCCTTTGGAAAGAGCGTCCTTTATCCAGACTACATTAACAGAGCCAAGGCATCTAACCGGAACAAACCGGACATCAGCAGAATAACTAAGCCTGTTTATTCCTGCTGCATCCAGAGCAGGATATGCATCATTTTCACAAACCAGTCCAAGTATTCTAAAAGGTGGTTCAGTGTAATCGTCTTCAGAAGGAACTCCAATCGACTTTACCATGGATCCGATACTGTCGATACTATAATCGGAAAAACTGATTATACGTTCCGGGCAGGCGCCCATGCAGGTGCCGCAGCGCCTGCACCGTGTCGGGTTAAGCTTGGGTGTTCCTGTTTCATCATCATCAAGAGCGCCAAAAGGACATTCCTGTGTGCACCGTTTACACTGAGTACACCTTTGAAAGTAAAAGTCCGGAAAGGTCATATCTCCTGACCTTGGATGTACTGAAACACCTCTATTCGATGATTCTATGCACTGAATAGCCTTCAAAGCTGCTCCACTGGCATCTTCCATAGACTCTTCAATTGTCATGCTGCGCCGGATACATCCGGCGGCATAAATTCCGGTTCTCTGAGTTTCATAAGGAAAACAGATAAAATTTGAATCAGCATATTCATTGAAAAGTGCGTTATCACGGAAACCAGGTCCCTGTCTGTAAGCCAGATTAACGACAGGATCATCTGCAGTTGCCGGAACCATGCCTGCAGCAAGAACAACCATATCAGCCCTGACCTTGATTTTTTCGCCTAAAAGGGTATTGTCGGCTTCGACAATTAGCCCGACGCCATTTTTGGCTACACTTATAACATCCCCTTTGGTTAAAAAGATACCCTCATCCTGCTGAATACTCTTGTAAAAATTTTCCTGCAGTCCAGGTGTCCGCATGTGCTGATAAAAGATATAAGCCTTGCCGTCAGGATAATCTTCACGCACATACTTTGCCTGCTTAAGGGCTACAAGGCTTGTAACCGAACCCGTGTAATCAAAGTCGCTATCATCATCCCCCTTGCCCGGGCTTTGAATAAATACAACAGATTGGGCTTCATTGCCGTCTGACGGCTTTGTTATTTTGCCTTTTGCGGCTATTTCCTCAAACTGATAATTGGTGACAACATCCGGGAGTTCGCCAAAACCGAGATGGGCAAAAGCATCACCTTCACATCTATCCTGTCTCCAGCCAGCGGCAAGAATCACCCCTCCAAACTTTTCTCCGTCAGGATCATAGGTTAAAATATCCTTTTTACCTTTATTATATTCATTGTAAAGCTCGTTGAGCTTTTCTGCTTCAAGCTCCTTGCCGTTTTCATCAACCGTCATCTCCTCAGGCAAGGGATATGGCACATCAAATTCTGTTTTTTCGCCGGGTTTTTTCAAGGTCACGATAAATTCACCCGGCTGACCGGCAATACGGGCAACTATGGTGTTTGTCTTGACCTCAATGTTAGAGTAAGCTTCAGCCTCTTTGATTTTAGCCTCGATTATTGGCGGCGCCAGGCTTTCAAATGGATCTTCATTCGGAAGTTGTTTGCGGAATTTGGATGCATTTCCGCCAAGTGATGCTTCCTTTTCAACTATAGTTACGTCATATCCGGCCTTTGCGACATCTATGGCAGCAGATATACCTGTTATACCGCCTCCGATAACAAGAATCCTTCTGCTGATTGTTTCAAGCTTGGCCGGTTCCGGCAGCTCGATTCTTTCAACCTTTGACATTCCCATATTAATATAATCTTCCGCCATCATTTGAAGACTGTCAAAGTGTTCACCATCATCTTTTTGTTCTTCAGTAAGAGCAGGGAATTCTGATCTTGGATGTGACCATACAACCTGTTCCCTTAAGTTTACTCTGTCAACAATACAGCCGTCAAATTTGAACACGTCAAAATTCACACGTCGTGAACAGCCTGCAATAACAATGGTATTTATCCCCTCATCAGCAATATCCTTTTTTATTAATTCAACCCCTTCCTTTCCACAAAGAAAAGGATGGGTTTTAACTTCGATCCCCTTTTTGGGGACTCCGCACAAACCTTCTATGTCAAGGACATCTCCGATTCCACAGCCTGTGCAGATATATACACCATACTTTTTATCCATGGGTTTCTACCTCCTCACCAGGGTTTGAATAGCCTTAAGGGCCATACCGGTTGCATTCTGATTCGATGTTACTACGTCGGCAGGCTTATTTGCACATCCTGCAGCAAACATGCCGCCCTTTTCAAAATCGTTAATAATAAAACCTTCCTCATTGTATTTCAGATCAGCCGGAAGCCTGGCATTTTTAGTTGTCGGCTGCATACCAGCGGCAAGGACAACCATGTCTACTTCCTGATTAGTCTTTTCACCTGTCACTGCATTTTCTGCAACCACAGTTATATTCTTGGAATCCGGATCTTCACTGACCTCTGCAACCTTGCCTTTTATAAAAAAGATATTTTCATCTTCTTTAATTTTTTTGTAGAACTTTTCATACCTGTGGCCAGGAGTTCTGATGTCAATATAATAGATATACATCTTGGCATCTGGGTATTGGTCCCGGATATAGGTAGTCTGCTTTAATGAAGCCATGCAGCAAATATAGGAACAATAGGTAAGATGATTTTCATCCCTTGATCCAGCGCACTGAACAAAGGCAATGCTTTCGGGTTCTTTGTTATCCGAGGGGCGGGTGATTTTTCCTCTGGTCGGACCGTTGGGAGCTGCCAATCGTTCCATCATCATGTTAGTAATGATGTTCTGATATTGACCGAAACCAAGATTGTCTATCCTGGCAGCATCATACGGTTCCCACCCTGTAGCCCATACAATGGCTCCAACATTCAGGTTGATAGTCTTTGCTTCCATGTTCAGATCAACGGCATTATATTTACATGCTTCTGCACACCGTTTTGCATCGTCGGTCCCTATGATTTCAGGAGAAATGACATAACGGGCCGGAAAAGCCATTTCAAAGGGAAGATAAGCGCCCTTGATCTTATTCATTCCAAAATTGAAATCACTGGGAATTTCGGTTTCGCAGGCCGCCTCGCAAGCCCCGCAACAGGTACAGTTTTCGTTAACATACCTCGGACTTAACTTGATAGTAACATCATAGTTGCCGGGTGTTCCATCAACCTTCTCAACCTCAGCCAATGTCAATACTTTTATTCTTGGATTGTCTTTTATTCTTCTAAAATTGATTTCCAGACCGCAGGCCGGGGGGCAAAGCTTGGGGAAATATTTATAAAGCTGTGCCACTCTTCCGCCCAGGTAAGGATTTTTTTCGATCAGGAATACCTCGTACCCCACTTCGGCAGCTTCTAAGCATGTGGTTAACCCGCTTATTCCTCCTCCAACAACCAAAATGCTTCCGCTAACTGGGGCTGCTTTGCCTTCTGTCATACTATGCCTCCGTACAATATAAATTCAGAACTCCTGAGTGTATAACATAAAAAATCCTTGTTATCACTTAAATCTCTAAATGTCGCAGGCGTTCTGAAGGTTAGGGGTTAAACCCGAAAACAGCCGAACTGTTACTAATACCTAAATTGAGCGATTTTTTACTCGATCTGCACAAATCTCTTGATGCATAAGGATTCGCGAAAATCCTCGACATATCCACGGGTATGCCTGTGGTTTTCGCAAACCCTTATGCATCAAGATCTCGGCACATATCTTCGCAATAAATCGCTCAACTTAGGTAATATTTTAAAATCAAATAATATTTCCTCTTTTTTTTTATATTTTTTTTTGATAACAACAAAATCATTTCTTGTCAAGAAATTTTGCAGTAACTCTAATATATCTTATCGATTTTATAATTGACAAAGCAATCATCTTTTGGCATATCCATCAATCAGAAAATTACAAATTCTAATAAATACCTAAATTGAGCGATTAGCCTTTAGCGGTTAGCTATTAGTTTAATGATTCCAGGGTGTTTTTACTATTACAAATTCTCACTCGTTGCCTGTCTGCAGTGCCTGCACAGGTAGAGGTGTTATTTCTAATCAACGTAATGCTTTGATTTTTTAGAGCTAAACGCTAATTGCTAACAGCTAATCGCTCATCTTAGGAAATAAATTATCAACAACACCTGAAATTGCGAACTTATTTTTTGCCGAACCCTAAGAAAGGTATTATTATGACAAATGTAAGCCGGCCCTCTAATAAAAAAGGGCTTACTGTTCTATCTCTTGAAGATAATTTTCGTTTTGAATGCCGTCCTGGCCTCGAATGCTTTACCCGATGTTGCCGTGATATCACTATATTTCTTACGCCATACGATATCCTGCGTATGAAAAATGGACTTAACATGTCATCAGAAGATTTTTTGCATGCCTATACAGTCACCCTTATCGGAGATTCGGGGCTGCCTGTAGTTGCATTGCAAATGCTCGATGATGAAAAGAAAAGCTGCCCCTTTGTTACATCAGAGGGGTGTAAAATCTACGAAGACCGCCCCTGGGCCTGCCGTATATATCCACTACAGCCTGAAAGCACCAAGATAACAGAAAAATCGGGAAAAGAATATTATTCTGTCATGGATGTCCCTTTTTGCCTTGGTTTTTCCGAGGATAAGGTGTTGACTGTCAAAGAGTGGAAGAAAAAGCAGGGTATTTCTATTTACAGGGAAATGGAAAGCCTTTTTAAAAAAATTACGATGAATGAATTTCTTGGTGATAAAAAGGTTACCAATAAAAAAATCCAGGAAATGTATTATATGGCCTGTTATGACCTGGATCGTTTCAGGCGTTTTATTTTTGAAAGCAAGTTTTTGGAGACCTTCGAGGTGGAACCGGAAACTGTGAAAAAAATAAAGCGCGATGATGTGGAACTGTATAAATTTGCGATGAGATGGCTTGAATATGGTCTGCTCGGACAGCATGTGCTCAAAGTAAAACCGGATATAGTGGAGGCCAAAAAGCAGGAGTTGGAGATCAAATGATAGATCAGGCATTGATGCAACCCATAAAGGATGGGAAATTCAGGTTTGCCTGCAATAAAGACTTACCCTGCTTCACAAAATGCTGCGCTAATCTTAATCTGGTACTCACTCCTTATGATGTGCTTCGGCTTAAAAACAGGCTCAAGCTTTCATCAGAGGCATTCTTAAAGAAATACACCATTAGTTATGTGGATCAAGCTTATGGAGTTCCGGTAGTCAAGCTTAAGATGAATAACGATAAAACCCGGCAATGTCCTTTTGTGACCCCGGAAGGTTGTAGCGTGTATGAGGATCGGCCCGGCGCCTGTCGTCTCTACCCCGTGGGACGGGCTGCCTCGAAAATCAGCGAAAAACATTCGACAGGAGAATATTACTTTATCATAAAAGAATCTCACTGCCTCGGGTTTAACGAAAAGCGGGATTGGACGGTTCAAGAGTGGGTCATGGATCAAGGTATGGATGAATATAATGGCATGAACGATTTTTTTATGGATATCACGGCAGGCAGGCAGGCAAAAACCATCAAGGCGCTCAGCGAACAGCAGTTACAGATGTATTATATGGCCTGTTACAACCTGGATGACTTCAGACGCTTTGTATTTGAAACAACCTTTCTGGATAAGTTTGACATCACGCAAGATATTCAGAAATGTATCAAAAGAGATGAAACTGAACTAATGGCGTTTGCCTGTAAATGGCTTAAATTCTCCCTTTTTGGAGAAAAAACCATTCCGCTTGCCAGCCATTAGTCAATAATATCATCTTTCAAGGCGTCATAAGACCATACCGGTATGGGGCCATATTCGCCTGTATCAGGATCTAAACGGCAGCGATACGATGCCCTGGTTGCCTGTTGTTCCCACATATGTTCCCAGCCTTTAACAAAATAAGGACACTCATCATTAAAACAAACGTAAAAGAATTCATTGGCCCAGGTAGAGGCAACAGGAACTTTCCATTTTTTCATCTCCTGGTCGCAATGGGGGCACAGCGGCGCTTTTTTGTCTGGCATCTTGTTATCTTTCTCCCTTTAAAAATAGCCTATTATTAGGCCCGGATTATTTTGATATAACGAAAGCTAAGAAAAAATCCACTTGAAATTATCAGAAAACAGTTTATAAAATGTAAAGATTTTAAAAATATACTATATCATAAAAGAAAGGATAAAGCATGACCAAAATTATAGAAAAGAATAACCTTCCCTGCGATCAATATGAGGCGACCCTTGAAAATGAATCGCTGGTTATGAAACCTTATTGCGCCTGTGGCAATTCACTTGATGAAGATTACTTCTGTGACAAGTGTAACAGACACTGTCGCTGTAATCAAATCGTCTGTGACAACGAAAACACCCTGAAAGTGGTTAAAAATTACATCAGGAAATCGTCCCAGTTTTCAGCATTCAAAGTCAAACTTGCCGGTCAAAGTTGATAATTAGCGCCTGAATGGAAACTCTTAAACCTCGGTTTCCATGTCTTTTAACTTCTGAATCGCCGAATCGATCATTTTCTCTCCCCCGATTCTTTCATTTGCGGCAATCATGGCAGGCAGGGCCTCGACGTTATTAAATTGACCAAGGGCATCTCCAGCCCAATTGACGATATGAGAGCTTTCATGCTCAAGAAGGCGTAAAAGCAGTTCGTAGGAGGCCGGGACTTGAATATTTCCCAGCACTGATACAATGCCGGTTTTTATGGGATCAAATATTTTATCCCTGGAAAAGGCCTCCTCGATGTAAGGTATGACTGTTTCTCCCAACTGCTCCAGATAATGGAGGCTGGCCCCGGATGCATAAGCAAAGCCGAACATCGATATGTCAATAAGGGCTTGGTTTGACAAGTCTGTTTTATAACAAGAAAGAATTTCAGTGGCAAAAATACCTGTCCAGGAATATTTACAGCATAATGGTAAAAGATACGGTATAATCTCAGGTTCTATTGCCTTAAGCTGGTCCAGTGTTCCCTTTAATGCATTCCTTCGCAGTTCAAGGCCATTGGAATGCTTTTCTGGAAACTGATTCGGATCATCTGCAGTTTGAAGCTTTTTTACGAGTGCGATAATTTCCGGATTTTCCGTTTCAGGATACAGGACTGCATAATCTTTTGCCTTCAGGGCAATCCAATATTTCTGCATCCAGGTCAGGGGAGGATAGTAGTAGGATAATGCCGGCTTATCTATTTCTGCATCCCGATAACGCCCGTGTTCAATAAAGTAGGCTTTTTCCGATCTGGCAACTTCCAGCCTGCGCCAGCAAATCTCAATTGCCTCCTCGCACTCGCCGGCATATAAATGACTGGTTGCTATGATATCATGAAGCCTGTCTTCATCCGGGTAATTGCTGATCAGATTCAAGGCAAATTGGATCGCTTCGGCATATTTCCGGGAGCTTAGCAGACCAAAGGCCTTTTCGATTTGCTTGATAAGTTGCTCTTGCTCTTTTTCCTTTGATCGCAAATTTTCTGCCTGCTGCGTATCTTTAACCTTCCCGGCTGTCTCATGTTTTTCTAAACAGCAATGCTTGTATTTTTTCCCTGAACCGCAGGGACAGGGCTCATTCCTGCCGATTTTTTTAAGCGGCACATCAGTTAGTTCAGCCCTCTTTTGCTCTGCTTGAGCTAACAAATCATCACGCATCCGTAAAAGCTGTTCCCTGGTAATTCCGGCCTTTAAAGCAATAACATCCGGATCACCTCCCTGAAGGAACTCCAAAATAGGGTTAAGCTCCTCTTCTGACATAGTATCAAATTGCATTTCATTGGAATCGCTCATAAATTTATTTCTCTCTTTCAATAGCGACTATATTTTTTCAAAAGCTTCACTGCACGCGCAGGCAAAACCGGCTGAATAAGCCTTAAAATCAAAACCCTTGTTTCCTAAATAGGTATTTAAGATTTCAGCCCGATATATATCCCAATTTGCTGGAATCCCCTTAGCTCGATATATAGCAGCCAGTTCATCGTAGTCAGCCTCGTGTCGAGCAAACAGGCGCCCTTTTTCATAACCCTCGTCATACCATTTCTTGTTGTAACTCTCTTCCTTTTGCGCCATTATTTCCAGACCTTTTAAAAGATGATGCATTCGTAAAAAATAAAGCAGCCACACAAGGTTGCAAACTCATGTGGCTGTTTTTTTCAAAAATATCTGTGAAAAATCAGGCGCCGCGTTGCGGCGCCTGAGGTTGACTAACAATTGGCTTGTTTACGCCATACCCACTACTTCTTTAATGTCCACAAGATGCAATAGAGGTCTTGTGAGCATTGTGAATTCATCTTTTTCAGCATCGTAAACAGAGTTTACAAATACCTTTCCCCATTTCTCATTATCCATCTCTCTAAAGTCCGTACGGTAGTAATACCCGGGCCATCTGGTTTCCTCGCGGAACAGTTTATGCCGGGTATGGGCTTCAGCAATCTGGAGCCGGTGAACGTTTTCCCAGCACCGCATCAGCTCATGGAGATTTCGAGCAGCAAGCTTTGAAACATCCTCCTTGAGGAGTTTAATCAGATCAAGAGCGATATTCAGAGTAATCGAGCTGCAGTTATACTGGGAACCACATCCCGCAACATATTCATCCATGATCTTGTTGAGACGGAATATGGCCATTTTGGGAGTAATGTAATTCGGATTGACCTCTTCCACAGGCTGAGCATACTTTTTCGTGGCCGTGCCCAGAGTGGTGTAATCCTTATGCTCTTCATAATGCTTGAGCGGACGCACAATTAATTCCTTGAACTTATCCGCCTCTGCAGAATCAAATTCAGGCATTTCAGGGTTTTCCACAATGTACTTTATAGCCGCTTTTGCCGCAATCCGGCCTTCGGTAAAAGTGCCTGAAGAGAACTTGTGGCTGGAATTACCAACCGCGTCACCGGCTCCAAACAGACCTTTTATCGTAGTCATACGGTTATAACCCCAGAAATACTCCTTCTTGGATTCTTCGGTCTGGATATCTTCGGGGCCACTGGTCCATGCACCGGAAGCGCCGGAATGGGAACTGATAAAGTAAGGCTCGGACGGCATAATCTCGGAAGGCCCATCCTCGGGAAAGACATCTTTTGAAGCCCAGAGAACCGCCTGGCTGATGGTCATGTCGAGAAAATCCTCCCATGCCTCGGCCTCAAGCTTTTTCATTTCCTTAGCATATGCCTTTTTATCAGGAGCTTTTTCGGCAATTTTCGCAATAGCCTTGTCAGTATGTATCAGTATGGGGCCATCACCTTTCTGAAACATTTCAATCATCATCAGATGGTTCCTAAGACAGGTTGGAATCGGTTTGACCTCGCCATAGGGCGGCCATTTGTGAAGTTCGCCCCCCTCGGCCAGTGCTTCGCCCATGTAATTGAAACCAGTGGCTGAAGTTGCCGTGGCCTTGAACAGGAGAAACCATGCCCCAACCGGACCATAACCATCTTTATATCGTGCTGGAATGAAAACAACTTCCTGGGAAGACATTTCAGCGCCGGCAGTGGTAGTCAGGTAAGAACTGGATCCTGCGTTCCAGGGTGGATACCATGCCCTGCCCAAACCTTCTCCGGTTGACCGCGGCTTGAAAACGTGAACCGCGCCGCCTGCGCACACGAGGCATGCCTTAAACTTAAACACATAGATTTCAGGACCTCTTACACTGAACCCGATGGCGCCTGCCACCTTTTTTTTGTCGTTCTTGTCAAGCAGAAGGCGAAGTACAAATACGCGTTCAATCATATTGTCCATGCCAAGTGCGTTCTTGGCGGCCTCCGCGACGATGGCCTTGTATGATTCGCCGTTGATCATAAGCTGCCACCGGCCTTCATGGACATACTTTCCATCTGCATCCAGCCAGATTGGAAGGCCATATCGTTCAAACATATGAACCGAACCGTTTACATGCCTGGAAATATCCATAACCAGATCATCCCGGCAACAACCCATAAGGTCCTGCCTGACATAACTGAGATAATCGGGAGCACTATTTTCACCCTGGTATTGATTGATGGCTGAAAGGCCCATTCCCACGGCGCCGCTTCGCTCTGTTGCCGCTTTATCTACAAGGGTAACTTTCACATTATTCTCTTTGCCCCAATGTGCAGCTTCAACGGCTGCGCCGGTTCCGCCCATTCCCCCACCAATAATCAAAAAATCGGTGGTAACCTCAACTGTTTTGAATTCTTCCATAATCCGTCACCTCCTTTAGTCTCCGAGTGTCCAAAGTTTATCGGCTTTCAAGGAAGCCGGTTCCGTGTACAGGAGTTGATCATCCAGAGTGCCGGGTCCAACTCCAAAACCACCATCCGGTTTAGCGCTTCCTTCTGCTGTTGTCCTGATGGGAAATTTGAACCGCTTGACCAAACCACCTCTAAACTTGACTGTCCACATGATGTCTTCGGTCCCCCTCATGGGCACAACACTTGCTCCTAACGGACAAAAGTCAGCATAACCGCGGACCTCTACGGCCTGGGTCGGACAGATTTTCACACAATTGTAACACTCCCAGCACATATCCGGCTCACAATTATAGGCTTTCATGCGCTCTTCATCCAGCACCATAAGGTCGTTTGGACAAATGTACATGCAGGCTGTTTTGTCCCCGCCTTTGCAACCGTCACATTTTTCATTAATTACAAAACTTGGCATTAATCATACCTCCTAATTTTGCTTTGTAAGAATTATTATTATTACGAAATTTCAGTCAATTTTTTTCTAAATGTTTTTGCACCTCCCTTCATAAATAGCGGCTCAAAAGTTAAGTATTTAGCCGGACTAAAAATTAGTATTTACGAAAATTTTCTTAACAAAAATATCCAAAAAAAATAGAACATCATTAAGCTGGAAAGTTAAAATATATCCTGTAAAATCAGTACGATATCTCAGCTAAAGACGTTTTAATCAATATCATTCAGCATTTTACTTGTCAAGAACTTTTAAATAACAAAATTGCAAAATTTGCAATTAGTTCCATGCCAAAAGAACCATAAACTATATCTGGATAGCAATGTCTATATGAACACTATATATGGTATTTACAATCAAATAATCCCTTAATCCTTATAATCCTCAATCAGCATCTCTGCCACAGTCATTTTTAACTTTTGGGTAATACCGGCCGCCTTTTTCAGCTCACTTTCCAATTCAGCCATCTTAATATAAAAAGGTGTCCTGTCAAACTTATAGTATTCCTTTGCCTTGATTTGTTTTGTAAAAGCATTACATCCTGGGCTATATATTACCCTATAATTGGCCTTTTGCAGTTCGTGTGGAATGCCGTGCAGTCTGCATATCATTGGGCGATACTCGTATAGTATGCACAAACCGTTAAAATTCAGCGGACACATGAGTCGCACTGCCATGCCTTTTTCGTCAGCCTCATCAGTTTTCCTGCATACCTCTATGGCCCTGTTTTTTATTTCAATTTGCCGGCCTGGTTCAAGTGTATTGCACCCCTCTAAAATACAAAGGTATTCTAAAAGTGTATAATGATAAAAACGGGTGAGGCAGCAATTGTTGTCACAGCCCTGGCAATGAAATCCATAGTAATCAGCAGCCTCTTTGTATTTTTGATCCATTGCCTCATAAATCACCCTTAACCTGTCTAAAAAATGTGAATATTTATTATATTGAGCTTTTACTTTTTTCAGAGGAAGAAACATTAAACACCATATACTCGTAACCGGTCACAGTTATCCACGCCAGGCGTGGTTGATCAAAACAGGCTACCAACTTAATGCGGGACACTTTCCGCCATTTTGTCCCCTATAGCAATTTCACAATCCATCGTAGGGGCGGGTTTCAAACCCGCCCCTACGATGGATTTGGTTTTGCCGACGGGTTTCAAACCCGCCCCTACGATGGATTTGGTTTTGCCGACGGGTTTCAAACCCGCCCCTACTCTGATTGAATTTGCATGCT
>JAYENE010000170.1:0-3981 GCA_034721935.1 Thermodesulfobacteriota bacterium | reverse complement strand
CGAATGTCGAAGTCTTGTTCCTGTTTTGTTTGGCAGTGCCTATGCTTGTTACAAAAATCGAGATCAATTGTGTATTAATGACTTAAGAAACCTATATCAAATGGCAGAATTCCTTCCTTCGACATTCGATATTCAAACCTAAATTGAGCGATTTTTTACTCGATCTGCACCAATCTCTTGCGCATCAAGGATTCGCGAAAATCCTCGACATATCCACGGGTATGCCTGTGGTTTTCGCAAACCCTTATGCATCAAGATCTCGGCACATATCTTCGCAATAAATCGCTCAACTTAGGTCAAAAAAAGTTACACATTTAATGTCTTATATCTTATCACTTTTTTGTATTGCACCCTTAATCACCAGACCAAAGACTTGTGAATCCATCCCCTGTCTCCATCAGCATGCTGAATATTAATCCACTTGCCTTTTCGTTTAATAACCTTAAACGGGATTCCTTTCTCAACACAAAATAATATTTTATAGTTTAAGCCAGGGCCTAACCGGATGTTGCACTTTGCATTTTTTGTGATAACGGACGGAATTTTATTAATAAGCGATTTATGCACCCACCCTTCATCCTCTTCAAAATCGCGAAAATGATACCATGGCCCTGTTTTTTTTATAATCACAATCGGATAATACTTTTCAACCTTCCATAAGATATCATAATTAGTACCCGGCCCGGAACGTATGTTGGCAACTGACGATTTCACAGTTAAGCGTTCAGCCAGGGCAATTCCGCTAAATATTATAAAAAAAACTATTACTGCAATTATATATTTTAAGTGTAATTTCTCAATAAGTTCCGGCAATAGCATCTACCTTTGTTTTGTCAATTAGTTGGTCATGTGATGAGAAATCTCTCGTAGGGGCGGGTTTCAAACCCGCCCCTACGAGAGATTTGCCTACGGGTTTCAAACCCGCCCCTACGAGAGATTTGCCTACGGGTTTCAAACCCGCCCCTACGATGGATTTGCCGACGGGTTTCAAACCCGCCCCTACGATGGATTTGCCGACGGGTTTCAAACCCGCCCCTACTCTGATTGAATTTGCATGCTGTCCCGCCTTACGTTGGTAGCCATTGACTCCAGCGCTTCGACATTCTGAGGTTCCTTGTTCTGCGGTTCTGCGGTTCTGCGGTTCAAAATCCCTGACTTCTGACTTCTGTCCCCTGATACCTGATTCCTAATGAATTCATCTTAACTGCTTGGTCCCGGTATATCATAGGTAGTGCATGTGCCGGTTGAACAGGTCCTTGTCTTAATGCCTACCTTTTGATTTGAGCCTGAACCGCTGCCCATGGCGTAGCTCATTGTGCTGATAATTCGCTCAAAATTCCCGGAACCACATTTTGGACATTTAAGTTCGAGCTCTTCATCTTGACTCATGACAAGCAACTCAAAATATTCCTGGCATTTTAAACATTTATATTCATATATCGGCATTACTATTCTCCTTAAATTAACGCCCTATCGGGCGAGCTTTTAGGCCGTAATTGTATTGTTGTTTCGTAGGGGCGATCCTTGTGATCGCCCTAATTAGGGGCGAATACAAGATTCCTAATTAGGGCGAATACAAGATTCGCCCCTACATTGCGCTGATAGTTTCCAGCCCATTGATAAAATTGACCATAAAATGGAAATTCCTATACTATCAAATTTCAAGCATCAAATTACAAATAAATCCCCTGTCTGCGTGCGGACACGCACAGGCAGGAAAATTTCAATATTCAATCAAACAGGATAGTCGACTAGTCGAGTAGTTAACCACTCGACCATTTTTCTACTCGACTACTCGACCAAACAGTAATTTGTTATTTGTTATTTAGTGTCTGAACGAAAACCCCCTCTTTTTGTCATTTCGACCATAGGGTGAAATCTTTAATGCATGTATTTTCAGTACCATAAGATTTCTCGCTTTGCTTGAAATGACAGCTTTGGTTAGTTTTCGTTCAGACACTATTTAGAAAATGAAATTCCTGTACAATTAAAATATATCTGACAATATTTCAGCATTACTGTCTAAAATCAAGCTTCAGGCCCATTGATCAATGTATCGTCTAATTGCCTCTTTAACTTTTCGGGCATTATCCATAGCCGTTGCTGTGCTGTTATCGATAATAATTGCAGCGTTCGGGTTCTCTTCGTACGGAACATCCACCCCGATCACAGGTCCAAGATCTTTGAACTGAGTCCCTTTTTCTTTTCGTTCCAGCGCCTTTTGATACATTTGCGCTACCACAAAACCTTTCTCGCGTTTAGACTCCCTTTCAATACAGATTGAAAGCGGGCATCTGACCATCACCTCAATAAAACGCTTGATCCTTTTTCTTGCCCTTTCCCTGTATAACCTTTTATGGGCAGTGGCGTCTATTATAATGTTTTTATTGTTTTTCACACCTTTTTCGGCAAAATCAACCAGTTTTTCATAAACAAAATCACGTTCTTCATCTGTATATTCAGGATGTTGAACATACTGCTTTCGTATAGCATCCATCTCAATCCGTTCGCATGTTATCCCATTATCGGTCAACATCTCAAACACAATTTGTGACAGCCTGCTTTTCCCTGAACCGGGAAGTCCTGTAAACCAGACAGCCCATCCTCTATTCGAGGTATCGGTTGATTTCATTTATATTCATCCTGTCTTGTGCAAGGATATTTCTGATAAAGTTAAAAATCTTATTTCTTACATCCTTTGGGTGATTCGGGTACCATCCCGGAGAAGCGATCACAAGGCCGCGAAATGCATAAAACGGCTGAATAACATCAAAAATCTCCAGATCCTTTGTCCTGTCAAGGTAGGTTTCCATAAATGTGTCGTGTAATTGTTTGAACGGCCCATCTAATTTACCGTATCTTAAAATAGAAAAAAGGATATAATTAATGCTGAGTGTGGCCACATCATCGGCTGCATCTCCGTATTCTCCACGGCTTCTATCAAAGGTGGAAAAATCTGCTCCTTCCCGAAATTTAATATTCCATGGATGAAAATCTCCATGCTCGCGGCACAAACGATGGGGATACTGTTTTAGTTTCCAGCGCCAATCAACACATTTCTTTTCAATTTCACAAAAAAGTTCGTTTGGACAAAATTCATAATTAAGCGGATACCCGTCGATAATCCCCATTATACATTCGCCGTGGCCGATAAGATCCCTAACCTTTCTGATGTAAAGATCGGGCTCATCTTTTTTTTCTTTGTGAACCTCTGCCAGATATTCACCCAGCGCCTTTGCTCTCTCAATATCCGTATTTGTAATCGGCTCGGTTCCAAGACGGTCTAAGTCCAAAAAGTAATCAGAACCCTCCACCTTTTCAGTCAACAGAAAGTAGGCCTTTGCGCTGCGAACAGAACGAGCCTTTCCCTCTTGTGTAAAATAACCGATATCAAGGGGAAGGGCATGCTTTGGAAGCTTTTGGCCTGCATCATATTGAAACATTAATACATGCGCTCTATCCCATAAATACTGGTGACCGTATTTATCCTTCCTCATGGTGGAAAAAACCACGGACCGATCTTTTCCTTCCATCCGAAATGTAATTAAAAATGTCTCTCCGTAACCCAGTTTTTTGATGGTATCGGCAAAGTCCCCGAGTTTGTCGCTTCCTGTCAGCTCAACCGGTCCCCCAAAACGTTCTTCAAGGTATTTTTTTAGCGCTTCGAGTCTTATAGGTATTGTTTCCATTGTTTCATCTCCTTACCAAAGCCTTAGTTAAAAAATATTAATAATAATCACGCTCACCACCCAGGCAAGCCCTGCCCTTTACCCATAAGTGTTGAGACATATTTCTATCCTTAATTAACAATTAGTTATTAACAATTGATTATTGATTATTTGTTGTATGTTTTTATATTTATCAGAAATTTACAAACTCAAAAAGTAACCTGCCAACAACCTGATGTGGCGGGCAGTTAAATTTAAAACGGCTGACTGTTTGAGCATGTTAGTGAGCGTTAAGAAATAACGACGACCAAAT
>JAYENE010000169.1:0-4008 GCA_034721935.1 Thermodesulfobacteriota bacterium | reverse complement strand
AGGGTTCGCTCAAAAATAAGTTCGCAATTTTAAGCGTTGAGGCGCCAGGCTGGCAAGGCGCGAAAGCGCAGGAATATCAGGCATATTCCGAGCTTTCGCAACGCAGCCAGGCGGGATGCATCGGCGCTTAAAATGTGAAGTTATTTTTGAGCGAGCCCTTAGGCCGTGAACGGTTACCTTTTTTATATATAACACTCCTCTATCTCAAAATGTTTACCATTGCTTTGCGCTAAAGAAACCAATTTAAAAAGTACAATTGCAAGTTTTGCCATTGTATTTTCACCAAATTCTTTTTCACCCTGTTTATTGACTTCTTTTGCTATATATTCGCTGAGTTCCGCTTTCTTTTCAGAAAATCTGTCAATATAAGCGACTCTTAGTTTTGCGATGTATAGTGCCAGGTTATATTGAACAAATTCATTTTTATCATGCGATGTAGTTATTGAAGCCAATCCGTCAGAGTATAAGTAATAATCCCTCTCCCCTTTTTCATAGTCTGAGATAAGAGCGGGTAACTCAATGGTGAAAATTTTACTCACCTCAAATTTAATACTTTTCTCAATATCGGCATAAGTGCAACTACCTGCATTATATTTTCTTGATTCCTCTATGTAACCAGGATATCGATCAATATGCTCTATTATGTACTGAAGATGATGTAATTCGTGTCCTTTAAGCATATCTGGATTTATGATTGGCTTCAATTTTTCATTTGTTATCTTCCTGATAATCAATATTGAAAGATAAAATATTCCCTCCCATTGTTGGATAATAGAATTGATCTCAATAAAAATACCATCTAACATAGCATAAGCGCCCCGTCCTATATATTCCACCGAATCAACGGTAAGAATAAAATATGGAAGGTTGTCTTTTTCCTCATACTCAATTTGCTCAACGGTATTTTCATCGTAGTATTCATATTCATTTAAAATATTCTTTATTTTGTCAAGATTTGCTTTTGTAACTACGCGGTGATACGTATTTTTATAACCTGATTTTTTCATAAAAGAGAGATTTCTTAACTTAGGAGCCAATTATAAATAAGTTGTACAGATTGCGCCGTAATTTTGTTTGTTTTCAAGGCGCGTCAAGGCGCGCATAACGTCGCTTTTCAGCGGGCGCGGCTTTTTGCGCTCCGCTGCAAAAGCCTTGTTAGCAAATTCTATTCATCCTCGTAATAGTATTGCCGTAACTTGATTCCATTGTCAGAGACAATACGAGGGTATTCTAACCCTTCCTGAATTTTTGCTTTTTTTCTATTTTTGTGTATCTCAAATATCCAATTATCACCAAAATCAAAAAGGTAATAAAGTTTTAATCCTTTCAATGGATATATATCTTTCAAAAGAATGCTTTCATATTCTCCACCATCATAAGGATAACCGGAGTTTTCTGAAAATAATTTTTTACGATTCCGCTCATTTCTGCCTGCATAGAATTCAAATAAATGATCATTATCAAAATTTGTGATGTGCTGAATAAAAAGGTGGAACTCAAATAAAGAATAAGTATCTGGTAGCTCTATAATAGCTTCCCAGAAGTTTTTATCATAGGCTGGATCCCATATATTAAATATTTTTAATGAAATTAATTCTAATTTTTCCATAGTATTTAATTCACTTTGCTAATTGCGGTACTTGACGAAGTCAGCACCGCGATTCTCGGCGGCGCAGCCGCCGAGAACGGCTCGTCTAAGTGGCTGGCAAAGGAGCGTAGCGGATTTGCCAGTCCAGTTTCAGCCGATTGGTTGGGCAATTTAGTCCTCATCATCTGTTTCAAAATCACGAAACAGCCGTTGTCTCCAGACGACACGATTTCCTTTTCTTATTCTGAGATAGAGGTGGTTCAAAATACTGGTTATCTCACTTTCTTCGATCAGATAGATTGAAATATGGTCCGCAAATTTAGTTTCTATTTCGTAGGTATAGAATTTGGGATTATGACAGATAATTAGCTTTCTTTCCCTGTCAAAATGATCTACCAGTTTTTGAAAATATCGACCTTTTTTGCCTCGTCTATGTTCAGTGAATTCGCTAGCTTTCCTGGCACCCTCTACCATTTCTATTTCTTCGCGGGAAAGAGTTTCAAGAGATACACCATTAGCTGGCTCAGATTCCTCCGGGAACCATTTCGATTTGATGAAGTAAGAACCCGCTTTCATTTTCTTAATATATTGATTCCAATTTTCGACAAAGACCTCATTATAAATGTATAAATATGCATCTGTATCCACTACTGACGGAACGTGATAGCTTCCTCTAAAAGAATCACTGTGGGGAATTATCTCAATCATTTAAGCACTCGCAGTATAGGTCGCGTCATGGCTTTTAACATAGAATACATTCTACCGCCCAACGGCTGCAATAACCAGCGCCGGATTAATTTGGTAAAAGGTTGAAACCTATAAACCTTTTTAAGAGCTCTACCACCTAAAACCGCACGATATTATGCGTCTGAGTTAATTGCCTTAGCGCCTTACGAATCCAATGCTGACTGACTATCAATGGATTTCGCTCGCTTCACAGTTTCGGTAGTAAATAAATTAAGGCACCACACTGCTTCAGTGTCTGTCCAAATTGAGGACAAAAGTGGTTCCAAAATATTTCGACCTGGATATTGTATTTCAAGCACTTTCTCCACATAACACATTGCGAGATCTTCACACAGAACCATTTCATCGATGGTTTTTTGAAAATAATCACTAAAAGCAAGAATTGTTGACCCAAATCTCATATTTGAACGTATATTATGAGATATGTTCTCTTGTGAGTAAATTCGGTATTTTTCATCGCGGCTTATGATCTTAAATAAATTTCGTAAGAAGAAACCTTGGGTTAAACAATAACAACCTTGGGCATCAACTATATTAGAACGGTCAAATGCGCGCACAAATGGGTACGTCCATTTCTCATTTCCAAATAAAAATAACTCTGAAAAATATGTATAAGGGCATACAGCTATCCAGCCTGCAGATAAATCTTTAATAGATGTATCGAACTGTAAAGTTTCTCCTACCGCCTCAAGATAAGAATCTTGGAGATTATTTGTAAATTTAGACTTTCGAGGGAAGAGGAGACGACCGATAAATCTCCTAATTACATTCATAATTTTCCCCATAGTAGCATTTCATTACTATGCGCAAAAAATCTGCTGAGGGGGCCGTGTTTCTTTGCACAGCCCTTACGGCGGTAAGTTAGTTTTTTAATAGTTCAATTTTTACCACCTCTTTGTGTAGGTCAGATAAACAATTTGCGGTTCTCTTTTTGACTTTTTCCAGTTCTTTTAATCCGTTTTTTAAATATTTTTCGTCATGCACTTGTTCATCTGTAAGTAAAAAGCCTCTATGGGCGCAGTTATTCCTGTATTTTTTTAGGTCATTGAGTTCAGCTATGAGCCGCTTATTATCGTTAAATTTCTTAAACTTATTTATGAGCTTTCCGAGTGCATCTTTTTCTATATCCTTATCATCATAATGGAAAGGTATTACCCCAGCGAGCTCCGTTACAATATATTTAAAGACATTAGATATATACATTCTAATGCCTTCTTCGATAAATTGAAAATCGACCAATATAGCACTGATCAAGGTAACGTAATCATCAAAATATTTGGATTTATCATTCATTTCACGTTTACATAAAAAAGCTAATCGCGACGTAGTCAGCACCGCGATTCCAGGCGGCACAGCCGCCTGGAACGCCGCGGCTCACCAGTGCAAAAAACTTCCACAAAACTTGTAACATGTGAAATCGTTTTGTAAACTATATAATTTCTTTAAACGGCACTGCTTTTGGCATCTGGTGCAGCCGCTTGTTCTGCTCAAACATTTGGAGTCAACTCAGTCTTTCTCGCTATAAGTTCACGAACAACGGGTATCAATTCATTAGGAATTTCCATGAAAGTCTGATTAGTATCTTCGTAAGCTGCTTCATCTTCTGCTAAAGCTTCATACTCTGACTGGGTTTCATAATGTTCGAGTACGCGTTTCACACGCTTTTCATCCCA
>JAYENE010000168.1:0-4013 GCA_034721935.1 Thermodesulfobacteriota bacterium | reverse complement strand
CAATTTTCAAGATGAAGCCTGTATATCCTTACCGCGCCAGGCGACTTAACATCACCGGAAAGGTGGATGTTAAATTCCTGGTGGGTGAAAACGGTTATGTCAGCAACGTAAAGATCCTCAAGTCAACTCCTCCAGGCATATTTGACGACAGTGTGCTCAAGGCCCTTCACTCATGGAGATTTTCTCCCGGAGCAGTTCGTGGTCATGCAGTTTCTACCTGGATAATCACAACGATTCAATTCGATATGGAGGGAACATGAGCTATAAGCTGAAAGCTCAAAGCAAAGAAGCTCAAAGCCCGAAGCAAAGAAGCTCAAAGCAAATGATTTCAAGGCTCAAGCCGAAAAGCCTCTTACTTTCAGCTTTGAGCTTTAAGCTTTTTGCTTCCTATTTCCTGCTTCCAGCTTTTAGCTTTCAACTTCTTGCTTCCTGTGTCTTACTTTCAGCTTTCAGCTTTGAGCTTTCAGCTTCCTGCTGCCCCGCGTGGGCTGAAGCAGAGGCCCCAAAATTGACACCGGCTGTGCAGAAAGCTGTTTATACGGCCCAGCAGGCCATGGAGAAAAAGGACTACCTGAAAGCGGAAGAATGCCTTAAGAAATTTATTAAAAAGAACCCCAAAAAGCCGCACTATCTTGTGGAATTCACCCTGGCCAATGCCCTTGCAGCGGCAGGCAAAGACAGAGATGCCCTGCCGCATTACAGGGCTGCTGCTAATTTATATCCTGCCTTTACTGCGGCATGGCAGAATATGGGCAAAATTTACTTTGACCTGAAGCAGTATAATAAGGCTGGAGATTGTCTGTTAAAAGCGTATGAACTCAATGAGAAAACGGAACATTCCCTGCTCTACTATGCGGCTGTTTCTTATATCATGGCAAAAAAGGAGAGAAAGGCCCTGCTTCATTTAGAGTATCTCGTATCAGGTGAGATAGGGCCCCCAAAGACAGAATGGCTCGAAGCATTGTTGAAGGTGTACATGGATTTGAAACTTAAAGAAAAGGCATTTGCGGTCGTCCGCAGGCTGATTGATGAAAACGGAGATGACCCCCGCTGGTGGAAGATTCTGGCACAGCTTCATCTACAGCAAAGCGATTACAAACCGGCTGTCGCGGCGCTCACGGTGCATTCCTATTTAACCTCCCCAAAAAAGCAGGATATCATGCTCCTCGGAGATCTCTATAATGCTGTTGGAGTGCCATTGAGCGCGGCAGTGTATTATGAAAAGGCCCTAACTTCCGGGAATAACCCGGCTGTTTATAAGAAACTGGCCTCAGCCTATATCGGCGCTCACAGACCGGCAAAGGCTATAGAAGTGTTAGACAGAGCCCTTGAGAAAAAACCGACATCAGGCCACTGGTTTATGATGGGTCAGGCGCTTTACGAAGAAGAGAATTTCGACAAAGCCTATAATGCCTTTAATCAAAGCGCTTGCCTTAACTCCAAAAATGGCAGGGCATATCTGATGATGGGCTATTGCGCCTTGCAGATGGATAAAAAAGAGGCCGCCAGGACAGCATTTCAAAAAGCGTCCCGCTTCCCCAAGCAACGAAAGATGGCTAAAGAATTGCTGAAGCAGGTAGCTTCACTTTCCAAGGGGTCAAGATGATGAGTACAGTTATCAGGCTACATTGACGTTTGAGGTAAAACCATAGCAGAGGTCAGAGGTCAGAGGTTAATTGATCATTGTTAACTGTTAGTTGTTGTGAGGTTTAAAGTGAAACATCAAGAGCGGAAAGAGTAAGGTAGGTGATAATACTGTTTGTTTTTTTCTATCAGAGCTAAGGGGGCATTGTCAATGGTCAGTGGTTAATGGTCAGTGGTCAGTTATCAATGATCAACTGTTAATTGTTAATTGATTTGGATAGGGAGGAGAACGGATAATGAAACAGGTTAAAACGATAATATGTTTGTTTACATTAGTTTTTGCTTTTGTCTTTGCTGTACAGGCAGAGGAGATTGGCTATGAACAGTCAGCGGTAAAGCTTGAAACAACTGTTGTTACTGCCACTCTCACTCCGAAAGAGATAAAAGAAGCGCCGGGCGCTTTGGAGGTAATTACGGTGGAAGAAATCAGAGTCAAGGGGGCGGAAACCGTTGCACAGGTTCTTGAAGATGCGGTGGGCCTCGATCTGGATCATGTCGCAGGAAGAGGTTACATTCCACAAATAAGGGGTTTGAGCAACAAACGGACACTGATTCTTATTGATGGCATGAGATTTTCCACCGGTTTCAGAGATACCACGGTCGATTTGACCGAGTTTCCAACAGAGATTGTTGAGCGAATTGAGATAGTTCGAGGTCCGAACTCAGCTCTCTACGGCAGTGAAGCGATCGGCGGAGTAATTAATATCATAACAAAAAATGCGCCGAAAAAATTATCGGAAAGCGCTGCCATACGATACGGCCAGAACACTTATGGCGAGGCTGAAAATTATATTTTTAAAGGTTCCGTTGGCAACACTTTTGAAAATCTTGGCATCATTGTATCCGGTCACGTTAATCTGTCGGATAAATTTGATCGGGATATGGATGATAATTACACCGATTTTGACGATGAAGAAAGATACTCCGGCTTGCTCAAGCTTAACTATTCTTTTGCTGATAAGCACCGGTTTTCTGCCGGAGTCTTTTATTCCGACGCTTCCAGGAAAGGCATACGACCGAAATACGGCCTGGAATGGGACAGGGATGCCGATTCCGACAGAACCTCCACTTTTTTTCAGTATAACGGTGTTATCGAGGAGACTACCGTTATGGCGCGCGGTTACTACTCCGACTTTGAGTCAGACAGGAGTTATATCGATATCGGCGATCCTTATGATGATCCCGCACTTCAGAAAAAGGCGGATAAACAGCCTGACCAGGAGGATTTTAACATCGAAAACGAGCTCTACCAGATCGAATCGAGAGCAAGCCGGATATTTGCTCAGAGTCATCTAATTACTCTTGGACTGGAATACCGGGAAGAGGAACGATCCGGGGTGGAAAATCGTGGAGAGGAGGAGATTGATGAATCTATTAATAACAGAGCGGTTTTCCTCCAGGATGATTTTCCCATCTTTGATAGTTTACAAATCACGGCTGGTATCCGGCTGGATGATCATTGCGATTTCGGTTCCGAGGTAAGTCCCCGCCTCAGTCTCAACTACTATCTGTTGGATAATCTTCGCCTCAAGACTTCTTATGGTGAAGGGTTTCGGGCGCCCTCACTCTATGAACTCTATGTATACACTGAAAACACAAAGGGTGATGTTATCCCTAACCCGGATCTCGCGCCCGAAACATCCCAGAGCTATGAAGCCGGTCTTGAAGGGGAGTACGGACCTTTTGGCGGTAAAATCATGGCTTTCAGGAACGATATAGACGACATGATCTATAAAACACCGACCGGAAATTTCCGGATGCAAGGAAAAAAAAAGGTGTTGGAATACGAAATGTGTAATATTGATGAAGCATACACACAAGGGATAGAACTTGAAGCTCGCCTTGCTCTCCCACGCCATTTTAGCCTTGCAGGTAATACCGTTTTTCTTGATTCCAAAAATGAAGATACTGATGAAGATCTTTTAGAGGTGCCGGATGTGAAGTCTTATCTGCGACTCTCTTACGATAATTCGAACATCGGTTTTCAGGCTAATATTCGGATGAACTATACGGGCAAACAGGTGATCGCCCCGAAATTCGAAGACGGATCACAGACCCATGCGGACAGCTATACCATGTGGAATTTCTATGCCGAAAAAGAGATTAAGAAAAACTTCAGGATATTTGCCGGAATTGACAACATCTTCAACAAGAAAATATCTCATACGCCGGACAAAGGGACCTTTTTCTACGGCGGGATTTCGGTCAGTTTATAGAAGTTATTTGGAACTTGAAGATGATATGGAAAACGACCAGAAGCTCGACGATTATTCAACTTTTGATTTCAAAATTTCCAGAGATATTACTAAATTTGCAGTGGCATCCTTAGAGGTCGAAAATATCTTCGACGAGACCTGGCAGGAATCATA
>JAYENE010000167.1:0-4017 GCA_034721935.1 Thermodesulfobacteriota bacterium | reverse complement strand
CTGTGACAATGACCATACCACCATCGTTTATGATGCATGGCAGGCTGGTGTTGGACGTTCATCCCTCCTAACCTTCTCATCTTCTATTTTTCTGACTTCTGGCCTCCGACCTCCGACCTCCGACCTCCGACCTCTGTCCTCTGTCCTCTGTCCTCTGTCCTCTGACTTCTACCCCTTTGCCCTTGGATATGAACCAAGATATTTAATATACATACAGAGTCTTTTCATCCTCTCCACCGTCTCTTTTACATTGGGATCCTCGATATGTCCTTCAATGTCAACAAAGAAAAAGTAGTTCCAGTTTTCATATTTTGTCGGCCTGGATTCAAGTTTTACCATATTAATACCGGATTGTGCAATCGGCCCTAAAACTTTGTACAGCGCTCCAGGAACATGAGCCGTGGCAAACATAATTGAGGTCTTGTCCTTTCCTGTTCTCGGCATATCATCATGTCCGATCACAAGAAATCTTGTTATATTTCTTGAAAAATCCTCGATTCTGGAAGCAGCCACATTCAGACCATACATCTGCGCCGCCTCCCTGGCGGCAATTGCAGCCGATTTTGGATTTTCCGATGCTTTTTGTGCGGCGCGAGCCGTGCTGCTGCATTCCTCAAGCACGAGTTCAGGGAGGTGTTCCCCGATCCATTTGCGGCACTGGGCAAATGCATGAGGATGGGAATAGACTTTTGTGATATCTTTCAAGCTATCTGTTGTTGATAACAAATCATGAGAAATTGTATGATATATCTCTGCGCAAATTTTTAGATCAGATTCAAAAAAAAGATCCAGAGTATAATTGACAGTTCCTTCAATTGAATTCTCAACAGGAACTACTCCATAAGTGCAAACGCCTTTTTCCACCTCGCTGAATATATCACGAATGCTGGCCTGCGGGACAAAGGAAACCGTATGTCCAAAATGGTTCATAGCCGCAATGTGCGTAAATGTAGCTTCCGGGCCAAGGTATGTTACAATCTCCTTTTTTTGAACTTCGCGGGATGAAGCGATTATCTCTGTAAAGATATGATGGAGTGCATTCTTGCTCAACGGGCCTTTATTTAAATTTAAAAGCCTGTTTATTATATTGCTTTCACGAGCGGTGTCTAAAACGTTTTCACCTTTTTGCTTTTTGATTCCCCCTATCTTCTTTGCAAGCAAAAGTCTCCTGTTAATCAAATCAAGGAGTTCTATGTCGATTTCATCTATAGAGTTTCGCAGTGCCCCTATACGGGAAACAGAAACGTCTGTATTTATCTTTTCATGATTTGTCATTGTCTATCCAAAGCTCATAAGCTGATTAGCTGGTAAACTGTTGAGCTTTTGAGCTGATTAGCTTACGCGCTTACCAGCTTACCAGCTTACCAGCTTACCAGCTTATGAGCTTATGAGCTTATGAGCTTATGAGCTTATGAGCTTACCAGCTTATTTTTCGGTTATAGTTTCATCTATTTTATGACCAAAATGCCTGCCCCCTTTTTCAACAGCCACCAGAACCTTATCACCCGGCAAAAGGCTTACGACCGATATCGGCTTGCCTTCAGGAGCAGTCAGCCGGATTGTTTCCGCATTTTGAAGGATCGTCGTTATTTCCTGGTCGCCAACAACCGCCCTTATCAGCATTAAAGGACGTTTTTCGATCTTCAGGCGCCCCACAGCGCCGACAGATGTGTTTCCCTGAAAATCAACGATTAATACCTGGTCTCCTGCTGAAAGCTCTGAAAGGTATCTTGTCTTTCCGCCAGGAACCCTTGTGTATGCATGAACCGGTCCGGCATTTATTCTGAACGGCCTTGGAGCAACATAAGGATTGGAAACAGTCTCAGCATGAACCAGAAATAAGGCGCTGCTGCTGTTTCCAACCAGAATCCCCTGGCCTGAAGTCATTGATGTGCAAGTATCCACACACACCCTGTCCCCCATTCCAACAGGAGTTATTTCAACAATCCTGGCCTCCTCAAGAGCGGTTTTATCCTCAACTGCTTTAATCAGTGAAAGAGTTTTTTTCAGCTCAATTACGTTGCCGGTATGAAGTAGTATATGGTTTACCCCTTTTTCCAGAACGCCAAGCGCTGTCTGTGCCTCTTTAAAATTATGAACCTGCGCTATTACATCGGCCCCTTTTGCTATCAGATTTTCAAGAGGAATCACCGTCCAGTCGCTGCACTGAAGAATCACCTTTTTATTCTGGCAAAGCTTAACGATCTCTTCTTCGTCCTTCCCGCTTTTTATTGTAAAAAAAAGAACATCCTTGCCAGGCTTTAAGTCGCCGTCTTCTGAAATTGTTTGTATTACGCCAAGCTCCTTGACCTTTTTACTATATCCCTTTGGAACCATTATGCCGTCCGCCCCGCCTTCAAGGGCGGTTGTAACCATTTTTTTATTCCAGGGGTCCACCTTTGCCCAGATTTTTTTCATTGTATTAATCCTCTTATTCCAAAATTTTCACACCTTCTTCCACGCTGATGCCGTTATTAACAATGCCTGAAATAGCCCTTACCATTCTATCGGGATGTTTGTGCTGAAATACGTTGCGGCCTATGGAAACACCGCCTCCTCCTGCATCAATAGCGCCCTTTACCATTTCCAATATGTCCCTGTCTGAATCCATTTTGGCGCCGCCGGCAATTACTACAGGAACCGAACAGCCTGCAACAACCTCTTTAAAGGTCTCCGTTGATCCGGTATATGAAACCTTGACAATATCCGCCCCCATCTCATCCCCAAGACGGGCTGCATGTTTGACTACACTTACATCATACTCATCTTTGATTTTCTCACCCCTTGGATAGATCATGGCAAGAAGAGGCATTCCCCATGTTCGGGCTTCATAGCTTACCTTGCCAAAATCATTTAACATCTCTTTTTCACCGCCATTTCCCAGATTTACATGTATGGATACAGCGTCAGCGCCCAATTTTATCGCCTCTTCAACCGAACAAACCAGAGTTTTAGCATTGGGATATGGCGAGAGACTGGTTGATGCAGACAAATGTAAAATTAATCCTATATCTATTCCTCCCCCGCGATGGCCTTCGGCGACAAGGCCCTTGTGCTCCACAATGGCATTGGCTCCTCCATCTGCCACCTTTTGTATTGTTTCCTTCATATCCAGCAGACCGTTGATAGGGCCGACTGAAATGCCGTGATCCATTGGAACAATTACTGTTTTGCCTGTATCCCGGTTAATTATACGTTCCAACCGGATCTGTTTGCCTAAAATTGTCATAACATACCTCCTTTTTTTGCAAAAAAGGCCACGAAGCATTTTATTCTCCACGGCCTTTTAAAACAAAAAAGCCGCGGGTTTTAAGGTCTGCCCACGGCTTTTTGCGTTTAATTATTTTTTTAAATAGGGTCAACGCACCTCAGGCAAACCGGTATTATAAAAATACCAATAATAACTAAAAAATTTGCCTGAAGATTTGTGCGTCATTTAATTACCTTTTTTAAGTTTTTTAATCTTTTTATACTATTATTATTTTTTGTCAAGAGTTTTTTAACATCAAAGGTCTGAAAAGCTCTCCTATTCATCAGGAAGCAAAGAATTCGCACGCAGCGGCTATCAACATAAAGCGGGACGCTTTTCGCCATTTTGTCCCCTATAGCAATTTCGCAATCAATCAGTAGGGGCGGGTTTCAAACCCGCCCCTACTGATTGATTGCGAAATTAGGGGCGGGTTTCAAACCCGCCCCTACGATGAATTTGGTTTTACCGATGGGTTTCAAACCCGCCCCTACGATGAATTTGGCTTTACCGGTGGGTTTCAAACCCGCCCCTACTGATTGAATTTACAGGCTGTCCCGCCTTACGTTGGTAGCGCACGCGGCAAACCTACTTACGGTCGAATTTTAAATACAGAAATTTGCAAACTCATAAAATATAAAAAGGGATATCTTCTATCCAACTGGCCCATATTTTGGAATTTGCTCTAAACGTAGCCGGAAAATATTGGCGGACATGAATAACACCACCGTTCCTTCTGGAATACGTCACTTCAGCTATTGTTTAGCGCC